>JAFATL010000112.1 GCA_019243975.1 Actinomycetota bacterium
GCAACGCTGCTGCTGGCTGCGCATCGCTCGACGGGCTGGGTATGGGCCGTCGTGGCCGGGCTGGTGGTCAGCCTCGTGTTGGTGTGGCACGTGGTGTCGAGCGCCGTCGGCACGTTGCCCGACGACATCCGCGATCGGCTGCGGGCCAGTGTCCGCCACAACGCCCGCCCGCTGATCGTCGGCGCGGTCGTGCTGGTGTGGACGGTGACGTACGGCCTGTACTCCGTCGCCGTGCAGCCGACCGGCAGCAACACGACCTCGAACGCGACCAACGTCTCCAGCGGCAGCGGGTCCGTCAGCGGAACCCAGACCGCGTCGGGCGACGCCGGCAGCGCAGCCGCGTCGACCGACAGTTCCGGGGCGACCGTGAGCGGCGGGAGCGCGGTGGCGGGCGGCTCGACGTCATCGGGGAGCCGCACCCGCACGTCGAGCGGCGGCACGGCGGCAGCGGGACCGACGTTGACGGGCGCCGACTTCGGTGCGCCGACCGACTTGGCCATCCACGACGTCAACCTCTACTCGGGCGCGGCCAACACACGCGGCATCACCGCCAACACCATCAACATCTGCGGGCACGCCCCGCTCATCTACGGCCAGCTGCTCAACACCAAGCCCGAAGACCTGCTCGTGTACTGGAACTGGTTGAACGACCACGGCGGGCTGTTCGGGCGGAAGTTTAGCGTCGCCCTGCAGGACGATCAGTACAGCGCCACGGGCGGCGTGCCGGCGGCGCAGAAGTGCGCCGAGGGCAACCCGTTCATGATCTTCGGCGCCCTCGGCTCCGACGTCATCCCGCCCGTGCGCAACTGGGCCGAACAGAACAAGGAGCTCTACCTCTACGGCTTCACCGTGAAGGCCGGCTCGGAGAAGGCCAAGTACACCTACACGGCCACGATCTCGCAGGAGGAGCTGTCGGCGTTGCTCGGCGATGTCGCCGTCACCAAGTTCCCGGGCAAGAAGTACGGGATCGTCTGGCGCAACAGCTCCAACTTCCAGCCCGGGCGCGACGCGTTCAAGAAGGCGGTCACGGCCAAGGGCGGCAAGGTGGTGGCCGACCTGTCGGTGGCCGAGAACCAGGGCACCTACACGCAGCAGATCATCGAACTGCAGCAGGCGGGCGCCCAGGTGGTGTTCGTGCTGGAGGCGGCCGACGCCCAACTCAACATCATCAAGCAGGCCAAGACCCAGCAGTACAACCCGCAGTGGGAGGTCTTCTCCTTCAACATCCAGACGCAGACGCTCGGCAACGACTCGCTCAACCCGCCGCTGATCGGCGCCAACCTGGCGCCGGCCTACGAGTGCCACAAGTACGACGGCCCCTACGCGTCCTACGCCCAGGAGATCAAGACGTTCGAGGCGGCCTACGCCAAGTACTCCCCCAACACCGACCTGTGCGGCGTCGCCGGCGACGTGGCATGGCAGGGCTGGGTCGGGTTCAAGGCCATCGCCGGCCTGTTCGCCGAGTGCGGGCCGCAGTGCACGCGCAACCGCTTCGCGGGCGTGATGGAGAGCGGGTTCAAGGGGTCGTTCGGGGCGTCGTGCACGGTCGACTTCACGGGCGACGCCCATCACGGCGGCCACCTCGTCGACCTCATGGAGGCGTATCCGGTCAACGGCAGCAGAGCGGGGTGGCGCAACTCCAACCGGTGCATGAAGGCACCGTTCTGACGACCCGGGCGCGGGCGCGGGGCACGGGCTAGACGCATGGCGCAGGCGCTCGTCGTCGGCCTGATCACCGGCGGCATCTACGGGCTGTACGCGCTCGGGCTCGTGCTCGTCTACAAGGGCTCGGGCGTGTTGAACTTCGCCCAGGCCGAGCTCGGCACGTTCAGCCTCTTCCTGTGCCAGGTGCTGGTGACCGAGCGGCACCAGCCGTATCTCGTCGGTGCGGGCGCCGCCATCCTCGCCGCCGTCGCCATGGGGATCGTGTTCGAACGGCTGGCGGTGTGGCCGTTGCGCGCCGCGCCGCGCATCACCGTGGCGGTAGCGACCATCGCGCTGCTGTCGCTGTTCGTCGCTCTCGAGCTGACCGTGTTCGGCGTGCTGCCCCGCCAGCTCGACCCCGCCATCCACGGCGTGGGGTGGCGCATCGCCGGCGTGATCGTCACGCCCACGCAGATGCTGTCGCTGGTGCTCGTGCTGGTCGTCGGCCTCGGGTTGGCCGCGTTCCTGCGCTTCACCGACTTCGGCCTCGCCGTAGTGGCGGCCGCCCAGGACCAGGAGGCGGTGCGGTTCGTCGGCATCCGCCTGGCCCGGGTGTCGTTGTTCACGTGGGGCCTGGCGGCGGCGTTGAGCGCGATGGCCGCGCTGTTGATCCAGCCGACGGTCGGCGTGGTGTCGCCCTCGGCGTTCGGCGGCATCTTCATCAACGCGTTGGGAGCGGCGCTCATCGGCGGGCTCACGTCGATGCCCGGCGCGTTCGCCGGTGGATTGGTGGTCGGCGTGGCCGAGGCCGAGATCCGCCACCTCACCGTGCACTCGTCACTGGTCGGCCTGCCCGAGCTGGTGATCTTCGCGGCCGTGGTGGCGACGTTGCTGTTCCGGCCCCAGGGTCTGTTGGGGGAACGGGCATGAGGTTTGGGCTCACGGACCACCG
>JAFATL010000119.1 GCA_019243975.1 Actinomycetota bacterium
CAACCCCTACCTGGCGTTCGAGACGATCGAAGACATGATCCACCAGGGCGCCCTGCCCGGCGTCACGCCCCGCACCGCCGTGCGCAACTACACCAAGGCGTGCTCGAAGGGCGTGCTGAAGGTGATGTCGAAGATGGGCATCTCCACCGCCGCGTCGTACACCGGCGCCCAGGTGTTCGAGGCCGTCGGCCTCTCGCAGGACCTGGTCGACGAGTTCTTCACCGGCACCACGTCGAAGCTCGGCGGCGTCGGCCTCGACGTGCTCGCCGACGAGGTGGCCAAGCGCCATCGCTTCGCCCACTTCGACCGGCCTGAGGAACTCGCCCACCGCGACCTGTGGGCGGGCGGTGAATACCAGTGGCGGCGCGAGGGCGAGTACCACCTCTTCAATCCGGAGACCGTGTTCAAGCTGCAGCACGCCACCCGGGCCGGCCGCTACGACGTGTTCAAGCAGTACAGCCAGGCCGTCGACCAGCAAGGCAAGCGCCTGGCCACCTTGCGCGGCCTGATGGAGTTCCGCGAGGGCGTGCGCCCGCCCGTGCCGATCGAAGAGGTCGAGCCGGCGTCGGAGATCGTCAAGCGCTTTGCCACCGGCGCCATGTCGTACGGCTCGATCAGCCAGGAGGCGCACCAGACGCTCGCCATCGCCATGAACCGGATCGGCGGCAAGTCGAACACCGGCGAAGGCGGCGAGGATGCCGACCGCTTCGTGCCCGATCCCAACGGCGACCTGCGGCGCTCGGCGGTGAAGCAGGTGGCATCCGGCCGCTTCGGCGTCACCAGCGAGTACCTCACCAACGCCGACGACCTGCAGATCAAGATGGCCCAAGGCGCCAAGCCGGGCGAGGGCGGCCAGCTCCCCGGCAACAAGGTGTACCCGTGGATCGCCAAGACGCGGAACTCCACACCCGGCGTGGGTCTCATCTCACCGCCGCCCCACCACGACATCTACTCGATCGAAGACATCAAGCAGCTCATCCACGATCTCAAGAACGCCAACCCCTCGGCGCGCGTGCACGTGAAGTTGGTCGCCGAGGTCGGTGTCGGCACGGTGGCGGCCGGAGTGGCCAAGGCCAAGGCCGACGTGGTGCTGATCTCCGGCCATGACGGCGGCACCGGCGCCAGCCCGCAGACGTCGCTCAAGCACGCCGGGGCGCCGTGGGAGCTGGGCCTGGCCGAGACGCAGCAGACGCTGCTCATCAACGGTCTGCGCGACCGCATCGTCGTGCAGGTCGACGGGCAGCTGAAGACGGGCCGCGACGTCGTCATCGGGGCGCTGCTCGGCGCCGACGAGTTCGGCTTCGCCACCGCGCCTCTCGTGGTGTCGGGCTGCATCATGATGCGCGTCTGCCACCTCGACACCTGTCCGGTCGGCATCGCCACCCAGAACCCCGAGTTGCGCAAGCGCTTCTCGGGCAAGCCCGAGTTCGTCGTCAACTTCTTCGAGTACATCGCCGAGGAGGTGCGCGAGCACCTGGCCCGCTTGGGCTTCCGCTCGCTGGCCGAGGCCATCGGCCACGTCGAGTGCCTCGACACCACCGCGGCCGTCGAGCACTGGAAGGCGTCGAGCCTCGACCTGACGCCGATCCTGCACCAGCCCGAGTCGCCGTGGGAGCAGGACCTGCACCAGACCAAGAGCCAGGACCACGGCCTCGACCGCGCCCTCGACGTCAAGCTCATCGAGCTGGCCCAGCCTGCGCTCGAGCACGGCGAGACCGTCACCGCCGAGCTGCCGATCTCCAACGTCAACCGCACGGTGGGCACGATGCTCGGCCACGAGCTGACGAAGCGCCACGGCGGCAAGGGCCTGCCCGACGACACCATCGACATCACGTTCACGGGCTCGGCGGGCCAGAGCTTCGCGGCGTTCGTGCCGCGCGGCATCACCCTCCGCCTGCACGGCGACGCCAACGACTACGCCGGCAAGGGCCTGTCGGGCGGGCGCGTGATCATTCGCCCCCCCGTCGACGCGCCGTCGACGTTCGTGGCCGAAGACAACATCATCGCCGGCAACGTCATCCTCTACGGGGCCACGGCCGGTGAGCTGTACCTGCGCGGTGTCGTCGGCGAGCGCTTCTGCGTGCGTAACTCAGGTGCAACCGCCGTCGTCGAGGGCGTGGGCGACCACGCGTGCGAGTACATGACCGGCGGCCGGGCCGTCGTGCTCGGCCCCACCGGTCGCAACTTCGGCGCTGGCATGTCGGGCGGCATCGCCTTCGTGTATGACCCCGACAACACGTTCATGAACCGGCTCAACGTGGAGATGGTCGACCTCGAGCCCCTCGAGGAAGACGACGCGGCGTGGCTGCGCGACACCATTCGCGCCCATGAGCGCGAGACCGGCTCGGCCGTGGCCACCCGCATCCTCGAGGGCTGGCACGACGAGCTGCGCCGGTTCCGCAAGGTCATGCCCAAGGACTACCGACGCGTGCTCGACGCCGCCGCCGAAGCGGAGGCGCAAGGGCGCGACCCGATGGAGGCCGTCATGGCCGCCGCCCACGGCTAGGAGACAGAGATGGGTGACGTCAGAGGCTTCCTGAAGCACGACCGGGAGACGCCGACGCGGCGTCCGGTTCCCGTGCGCCTGCGCGACTGGAAGGAGGTGTACGAGCCGTTCCCCGAGGGCCACCTGCAGGTGCAGGCCAGCCGGTGCATGGACTGCGGCATCCCCTTCTGCAACCAGGGCTGCCCGCTCGGCAACCTGATCCCCGACTGGAACGACCTCGTGTACCGCGACCAGTGGCACCACGCCATCGACCGGCTGCACGCCACCAACAACTTCCCCGAGTTCACCGGCCGGCTGTGCCCGGCACCGTGTGAAGCGGCGTGCGTGCTCGGCATCAACCAGAACCCGGTCACCATCAAGCAGGTCGAGGTCTCGATCGTCGACCGGGCCTGGGACGAGGGTTGGATTGCGCCGGTCATGCCGCAGGCCAAGACCGGTAAGCGGGTGGCCGTCGTGGGCTCTGGCCCCGCCGGCTTGGCCGCCGCCCAGCAGCTGACGCGCGCCGGCCACGACGTCGTCGTGTACGAGCGGGCCGACCGCATCGGCGGACTGCTGCGCTACGGCATCCCCGAGTTCAAGATGGAGAAGCGGTTCCTCGACCGTCGCCTCGACCAGATGCGCGCCGAGGGCACCGAGTTCCGCACCAGCGTCAACGTGGGCGTCGACCTGTCGGTCGACGAGCTGCGCAACGGCCACGACGCCGTCGTGCTCGCGGGCGGCGCCACCGCCGCGCGCGACCTGCCGATCCCGGGCCGCGAGTTCAAGGGCATCTACCAGGCGATGGAGTACCTGCCGCCGTCGAACAAGGTGCAGGAGGGCGACCTCACCGAGTCGCCGATCAGCGCTGAGGGCAAGCGGGTCGTCATCATCGGTGGCGGCGACACCGGCGCCGACTGCCTGGGCACGTCGCACCGCCAGGGTGCGGTGTCGGTGCACCAGTTCGAGATCCTCCCCCGCCCGCCCGACGCGCGGCCCGACGCCAACCCGTGGCCGACGTGGCCGATGATCATGCGCACCTCGTCCGCCCACGAGGAAGGGGGCGAGCGCGTGTTCAGCGTGAACACCGAGTGCTTCCTCGGCGACGACGACGGCAACGTGCGGGCCCTGCGAGCCCACGAGGTGGAGTTCGTCGACGGCAAGTTCGTCAAGGTCGAGGGCACCGACTTCGACCTCGAGACCGAACTGGTGCTGCTCGCGATGGGCTTCGTGGGCCCGCAGGTTCCCGGCATGATCGAGGACCTCGGCGTCGAGCTCGACCCGCGCGGCAACGTGGCCCGCAACGACGACTTCATGACCAGCGAGAGCGGCGTGTTCGCGTGCGGCGACATGGGCCGGGGCCAGAGCCTCATCGTGTGGGCCATCGCCGAAGGCCGCAGCTGCGCCTCCGGCGTCGACCGCTGGCTCATGGGCGAGACGGCGCTGCCCGCGCCGATCAGGCCGACCGACCGACCGATCTCCTAGCCAACCAGCAAGGTCGCCAGCGCCCAGACGGCGGCGACGAGGCCGATCAGCACCATCACCAGGCTGCGACCCCTCGGTGCGCGCGCCAGTTCGCCCGGTTTGGTCTTCGCAGGCGGACGCAACACCGCAAGCCCGTTGCCGACGACCATGGCCGCGCCGAGCGCCAGTACGAGCAACGGGAGCAGGTCCTTACCGAGGAACACGGCGCGCCAGGGTAGTTGCACGCGCGGCCCCGCCAAGAGCGCGAAATCTCACTCAAGGTGGCGGCCGCCATGGACGAACTAAGGAGTGCGGCGCGCCCCAGCTGCGCCGCTCAATCGGGAACGGTGGGGGTCGGGCGCACACCCTCCAGCAGAAGACCCGGCGGCTCGATCGTCGGCCCCCTTCACTCGGCCTCCACCGCTCCCCCGATCGGCCCGCAGCGTCAGGTGGCGGGCGACCCGGTGGTTGACGGCGCACCGGGCTGCGTCGGCGGCGGAGTCAACGTCGTGGTCGTCGACCCAGGCGGGGCCGACGACGATGGCGGCGTCAGATCTGCCGCCGTCGGCTTCGCCCGTATCGCAGTCGCGCGGGTGACGTCGACCGACCCGCGCTTGTGCACCTCCGACGACGACGGCGCGCCCGTGGCGCGGTCGAAGCAGAAGCGGGCCGTCTGCCCGTAGGGCGGCGCCAGGATGGTGCGGCGCAACGTGAGCCCGAAGCATCCGCCGCCGAGCGACGCCGCCCGGTACAGCGGATTGGTGCCGCTGAAGTAGCCGGCGAGGGTGTCGAGCTCGGACCTGACCTCGTCGTCGTACGCGGGGGCGGGCCCCCCGTCCCGGCACGTGACGCCGCCCGTCGACAGCGGCGTGCACCCGACCACGCGCCCGTTGACCTGGCCCTCGACCGATCCACCCGCGTCGCGGAGGTGGTCGGGCGGCCGACGGGCCTCACGGATGTCGTAGCTGACGTGCTTGCTGCCGACGCGCCGCTCGAAGACGGCGTCGATGGCCCACGTCGTCGTCAGGCTCCGGCGCCAGGCGGCCAGAAGCGCGTCGGCGCTCCTGCGGTCGGCGGCGGGTGACGGCGCGGAACTCCCGCCGTGGGGAGTGCATGCCGCCAGCATCACCAGTGCCGCAGCGGTCCTCGCGCTAGCGGAGAAGGCCATCCCGGCGCGACGCTACTTTCATGGGAATCCACCACATCGCCTTCGCCACCAAGGATCTCGAGGCGACGAACACCTTCTACACCGAGGCCATGGGCTTCGAGCTGGTCAAGGTCGTCGCCGCGCCCACCGAGGGCGGCGGCTGGGCGAAGCACCTCTTCTACGACACCGGCAAGGACGAGCTGATCGCGTTCTGGGATCTGCACGACGACACCATCGGCACCGAGTTCCCCACCGCCATCTCGACGGGCGTCGGCCTGCCCGTGTGGGTGAACCACCTCGCCTTCGACGCCGCCACGCCCGATGCGCTCGACGCCGCCCGTCAGCGGTGGCAGGACTACGGCGAGACCGTGACCGAGATCGACCACGGCTGGTGCCGGTCGATCTACACGATGGATCCCAACGGCATCCTCGTCGAGTTCTGCCACAGCACGCGCGCCTTCACCGATGAGGACCGCGCCGAAGCGGCTCGCCTCCTGCGCGACCCGCAGCCGCCGCTGGAGACGCCCCCCGGCATCACCTTCCACCGCCCCACGGTCGCGGCGCCGTCCTGACCGCGGCGTGACCGACTGGCTGGCTGACCACCTCGCCACCGGGCGCCCCTTCCTCGGCTACTGGCCTGATCCGGCCGACGACCCCGGCGTCGAGCTCGGCCGCGAACCCGTCGTCCTGATCAGCCCGGGCGGCGCCATCGTCCGCGGCATCCTCTGGACCCCGCCGGCGGGAACACCGTGGAAGACGGCCGTGGTGTTGACGCACCCCCGAGGTGACTTCTCGGTGCACTACGTGTGCCCGCTGCTGGCCGCGGCCGGCTATGCGGTGCTCGGGTTCGCCACCCGCTACGTCAACAACGACATCGACTGCCTGCACGAGAACTGCGTGGTCGACGTGGAGACGGCAGTGGCCGAGATGCGCCGCCGCGGGGCCGAGGCCGTGGTGCTGCTGGGCAACAGCGGCGGCGGGTCGTTGATGGCGCTGGCCCACGCCACCGGCGCGGCGCGGGGTGAGCGACTGGGCGACGCCTTCGTGGCCCTGGCCGCGCATCCGGGCGAAGGCGTGTTCATGCTCCAGGTCATCGACCCGTCGGTCACCGACGAGGCCGACCCCTTCTCCGTCGACCCCGACCTCGACATGTACAACCCCGACAACGGGTGGCGGCCGTGGCCGAACGAGTCGTCGTACGACGAGGAGTGGCTGGCGCGCTATCGGGCCGCCCAGCGTGATCGCGTCGCCCGTATCGACGCCACCGCCCACGCCGCGCTGGCCGACCGCGACGAGCACATCGCCAAGCTGCGCACCGTCGAGCCGGGCGGTGGCGAGTGGAACCAGCACCGGCGCCACGCCGTGCACGCCCGCTACCTCACGATCTACCGCACCCTCGCCGACCCCGCCTATCTCGACCCGACCATCGACCCCGACGACCGCCCCATCGGCACCGTGTTCGCGTTCCCCGATCCGCTCGACGCCAACTACGGCTACGCCGGGCTGTCACGCGTGATGACCGCACGGGGCTGGCTGTCGACGTGGTCAGGGCTGTCGTCGCACGCCGCCGTCGCGCAGACCGTGCCCAACGTCGACGTGCCCACGCTCGTCGTGCACCCCACCGCCGACACCGAGATCCGCCTGCACCAGGCCCGCGCCATCTACGAGGCGTCTGCTGCGCAGGACAAGGACTACGTCGAGATCGCGGGCGCCGCCCACTACCTGCACGGCCACCGCCGTCAGGCCCTCGACGCCATCATCGACTGGCTGCGGACGAGGGTGCCTTAGACCTT
>JAFATL010000134.1 GCA_019243975.1 Actinomycetota bacterium
GACGGCGGCGGCGCCGGTCACTGGCGCGGGCGTGCCACCCCCTGCCGCGATCTCCGATATCTGGTTGTTGCCGGTGTCGGCGAGGAAGACGTTCTCGGAGGCGTCGACGGCGATGCCCTCGGGGGCATGGCAGTCGGGGTAGTTGCAGTAGACGATCTGCCCGCTGCCGTCGGCGGGGACCTCAATCACCTGGTGCTCCTGCGTCCCGACCGAGAAGCTGACCTCGGTGATGAACACGTCGCCCGGGGTGATGGCGGGGGCGGCGAACGCCGACGGCGTGCCCGCCAACGTGAGGGGTGCGGCGATCACCGCGCCCGCGACCGCCAATCGCATCCAGCGCTGTCCCATGTTGAGCCCCTCCCGGCCGCCGCCGCGCTGCGCACCGCTCAATGCCCATTGCGCCGCGTTCGTTCCAGATATCCGGTTGCAACGCTATTCGTGGACCTGGCCGGGTCCCATAGCCCGTGTGGGCCATACCGCGGATCCCAATCGGGCTATGGACGTATAGCCCTCACGACGTGAGGGGGCATAATTGCCGACCATGGGGGAGGCGGACTCCACCACGGGGCGTGACAGGGAAACGGCGCGGCAGTCTCTGGAAGAGACGGTCCTGCCGCGATGGCTGTTCCGCGTCCACAACCCGGTGGCCCGGGTGGTTTTGGCGGTCGCCCTGGTGGGGGCGGTCGCCGCCCCGTTCATGGGTCACTCTCTCCCAGATGCCCGGCCGGGGGCGATCTTCTTGCTCCCCGTGCTGGCGACCGCGGCGCTGGCCGGGTGGTGGGCGGGCGCGCTGGCCGGCGTGTTGTCGTTCTTCGCCTTCTGGTTCTACGTGATCCCCGACCGGCACAGCTTCCACCTCGAGGGCCGGGGCGCGGTCGTGTCGCTGGCATCGATCGGCATCACCGTCGTCGCAGTGGCCGTGCTGGCCCGGCGGTTGGAGCAGGCTGTCGACGACGCCCGCCGCCTCGACGACGAGTCGCACCAGGCGGTCCTGAACGAGGCGCGATCGCGCCGGGCCGCGGAAGAGCTGGCGGCGCGCACCGAGGGGTTGTTCTGGTTGGCGTCGGCGTTGTCGGGCGCCGACACACCCAAGGAGATGGCCGAGATCGGCACCGCCCACCTCGTCGACGTGGGCGCCCGCTTCGCCGAGCTGTCGCTCACCGGCGACGACGGCGGGCCTCTCGCCTCGGCCGGCACGGCCGCGCCGACCGGCCCGTCGACGTCGACGCCGTTGCCCAAGGGGCTCGGCGCGATCACCGTGCAGTTCTCCGACCCCGCCGCCCTGACCGCGTTGCGGGCCCACCTCGACGTGGCCGCCGAGATCATCGGCGTGTCGATCCAGCGGGCCCTGCACCAGTCGGCGCTGGAGGCAAACCTGGCCGAGCGCGACCGCATCGCCCGCACGCTGTCGACCAGCCTGCTGCCGCCGCGCCTGCCATCCATCCCGCCGTTCTCGGTCTCGGCGTGGCTGGAGCCGGCCGCGGCCGACGAGGTCGCCGGCGACTTCTACGACGTGTTCGCCGCTCCCGGCGGCGGGTGGGTCGCCGTCATCGGCGACGTGTGCGGCAAGGGCGCCGAGGCGGCCGCCGTCACGTCGTTGGCGCGCTACGCGGCGCGCACGGCCGCGCTGGAAGGCCCCGACCCCGAGCGCGTCGTGCGGCTGGCCAACGAGGCGCTGCTGCGCGACGACAGCGACCTCTTCTGCACCATGGCGATCGCCCGCTTCTCCCCCGCTGACGTGTCGGCCCTCGACGTTGCCGTCGCCGGGCACCCGCGCCCGCGGCTGATCGCGGCCGACGGTGTCCACCCCCTCGGCGAGCCCGGCATCCCCCTCGGCCTGTTCGAGGACGCGGGGGCGGAGTCGCGGCGGCGGCCCATGCAGCCCGGGGACGCCCTCGTGCTGTTCACCGACGGGCTGGTCGAACGTGATCGGGCCTTCGACGGACCGGCCCTCGACGGGTGGCTGGCCTCGTTGCACGGGCAGTCGGCCGATGAGATCAGTGGAGCCGTGCGCGAGAAGCTGCACAGCCTCGACGCCCACCATCGCGACGACGTGGCGGTGGTCGTGGTCCGCTACGACGGCCCTACGGCAGCGGGCACCGCTTAGGCGCGGCCCCGCCCAGCTGGGCCGCCACCTCGCCCACCAGCCACGAGCGGTAGGCGACGATGGCCGGGCTCGGGGCCGTGGCCGACCCCGCCGCCGACGGCAGCAGCTGCAGCAGCTCGCCCAGGGCTGACAACGATGCGATGAGCTCCTCGTCCACCGCCAGCACGAGATCGAAACGGTCCTCCCCGCGCGCGGCTGCCGCCAACGCCGCGTAACGGCCAGCCAGGCGCGCGGGCGCGCTGCGGTCGAGCGCGTCGAAGAACAGCCGGCGGTCCTCTTCGGCGACCGCGTCATCGAGGATGCCCAACTGCACCTCCCGCACCAGGTCTTCGACCTACATCCCGCTGCCCAGGGCGGCGCGC
>JAFATL010000196.1 GCA_019243975.1 Actinomycetota bacterium
CTGTTCGGGCTCGACCACCTCAGTGGCGAGCGCCTCGGCGACCTTCCTTACGGCACGATGCGCATCGTCGAGATCGCGTCGGCGGTGGCGGCCGGCCCCGACCTGCTGCTTCTCGACGAGGCCACTGCCGGCCTGGGGCCCGAGGAGGCGCACGCCTTGGGTGACCGCTTCCTCGCCCTGCGCGACGAGCTCGGCCTCACCCTGGTCGTCATCGAGCACCACGTGCCGCTCATCGCCCGGGTGTGCGACTACTGCTACTGCCTCGAGTCGGGCGCGCTCATCGCCGAGGGCACGCCCGCCTTCGTCACCGCGCAGCCGCGCGTCATCGAGTCGTTCCTCGGTCGCGCTGCGGCGGCGTCGGGAGGGTCGAAGAAGTGACCGACGCCGTGGCGCCCATCCTCGAGGTGTCCGACCTGTGCTCGGGCTACGGCGCCCTGCAGGTGCTGTTCAACGTGTCGTTCGACGTGCGCCCGGGCGAGGTCGTCGCCCTGATGGGCTCGAACGGCGCCGGTAAGACGACGACGCTGCGCACGATCACCGGGCAGCTCAAGGTGCTGCACGGTCGCGTCCGCCTCTACGACGACGACGTCACCGGCATGGCGCCCGAGGCGCTGGTGCGGCGGGGGGTCGCGCTCGTCCCGGAGGGTCGGGGCATGTTGCGCGACCTCTCGGTGGCCCAGAACCTCGAGCTGGGCGCGTACACCGTCAGCGATCGTTCGAAGATCGCCGAGGCATTCGAGCGCGCCTACTCGACGTTCCCGATCCTGGCCGAACGCCGCGAGCAGAAGGCGGGCACGCTCTCGGGCGGGCAGCAGCAGATGCTCGCCATCGGGCGGGCGCTAATGAGCAACCCGGGCCTGCTGCTGGTCGACGAGGCGTCGCTCGGCCTGTCGCCGGTGATGACGGAGACGGCGTTCGACCTCATCTCACAGGCCAACCGAGACGCGGGCGTGAGCGTGCTGATCGTCGAGCAGAACGTGCTTGCCCTCGACCTCGCCCACCGCGCCTACGTCCTCGAGCGCGGTCAGGTGGTCGACGTGGCCGAAGGCGCAGCCGTCCGCACCATGCAGGGCCGCCTCCGCCAGGCCTACCTGGGGTCCGGCCACTGATGCGCGCCCTGCGGTGGGCTGCTGCGCTCGCAGTGTTGGGCGGAGCAACGCTGCTCGTCGCCGGGGCGTCGTACGTCAACGCCCAGGTGCCGCCGATCACACTTCCCGGTCAGACCACGACGACCGAGGGACCGCCGCCGTCCGTCGCCACCACCGAAGCACCCGCCACCACGACGACGGCGCCCGAGACGACCGCCACCACCGGGGCCGACACGACGTCGACATCCGACACGCTGCCGACCGACACGACCGTGCCGGAGCCCGCGCCGGTTGTGAGCACCGGCGCGCCCGCGGCCACGTCGGCGACGGTGGCGTCTCGTCCCGTCACGACCCGCGCCGCCACCACGGTCGACCTGGCGTCGGGCATCCGGCCCGCGTCGGTCACCGGCGCCTACGGCCTGGCTCTGGCCGCTCTCATCGCCGTCGCCGTCCTTCTCATTTCGCTCACCACCCACGTCCGTAGCGTCACCATCCGCCATGGAGGCCATGCCATGAACGTTTCGATGCCCCGCCGCGCCCGGCTCATCGCCGGCTTCAGCTGCCTGGCCCTCGCGGCCATTGTCGGCCTGGTCGGCTACCTCAAGCTGAGCCTCGAGCCCGACGTCAACCGCCAGATTCCCTACCTGGCGTCGGCCGGCATGGCGCTCGTGCTGCTGTCGGCGCTCGGCGGCGCCCTCGTCGTCGGCGAGCAGATGCGCACGGACGAACAGCGCATCGTCGAGCTGGAAGCGGCCGTGCAGTCGCTGGCGTCGATCGTGTCGCCGTCGGTCGAGGCGCCGCCCCGCCACAACGCTCCTGCCATTGTCGAGTCCGGCGCGGCCGACGCCGCCGAGGCGGCCGAAGCGGCGGTCAGCAAACCCCGCCGCCGGCGCTCGTAGGCTTGAGGTGATGTCCCGGGGGGACCGGCTGTTCCGGGCCCAGCTCCTGTCGGTGCTGCTGGCCGGTCTGGCGACCATCTTGGTCGTGGTCGTCGTCGCGCCCGAGGAGTCGGGCGCGCGGGTCGTCCCCGAGAACGAGGCGAGCTCGTCGGCGCGAGAAGCAGGCGAGCTGGCGCCCGGGTCCGCCAAAGGCAAGGTCATCGCCGCCCCCACGACGCAGTCGGAGCACGGCCCGGTGGCGTCGTGGGTCGTGAAGGAGAACGCCCGCCCGGGGACGACGGCGTGGCGCATCGAGGGCGAGCAGAAGCGGGGCGACCTCGAGGGTTTCGCCGACAAGGTCAGCGCGGTGCAGGGGGAGAGCGTCGACCTGTACGTGTCGACGGTCGCACCCACCTGGCACGTGGACGCGTAC
>JAFATL010000355.1 GCA_019243975.1 Actinomycetota bacterium
GCCGTGGCGAAGCCCAGGCCGATGGCGAAGGGGCGCCAGCGGCCGCTGACGAGCAGCGCCGGCTTCAGCACCATGAAGCCGTGCGTTCCGGCATGGATCGGCTTGTCGAGGCCGAAATCCCAATCGGCGATCCCTGTCGGCGGTGCCGTATCGGGCGACCAGTAGAGGAATGCCAGGACGGGAAAGCAGGCGGCCCACAACCACAGCAGCGGCAGCCGCCAGTGCAGCGCGAGACCGCGCAGCACCACCAGGTATTGCCCCAGGAGGGGAAGGCGTTGTTCAGTCGCGGAAGTTGACAAACTGCACCGGTCGGTCGAGGTCGAGCTTGCGGATCACGGCCATCGCCGCCTGCAGGTCGTCGCGCTTCTTGCCGGTGACCCGCACCTGATCGCCCTGGGTCTGGGAGGAGACGCCCTTCAGGCCCATCTCCTTGATCTTCTTGTTGATCGCGCGCGCCTTGTCGGAGTCGATGCCGGCGTTGAGCGTGATCGTCTGGCGCACCGTGCCCTTGGACGCTTCCTCGACCTTGCCCTTCTCCATGGCCTTGAGCGAGACCTGGCGCTTGACGAGCTTCTCCTCGACGACCTGCACGAGCGCCCGCAGCCTGTCCTCGGTGGCGGAATGAAGGGCGATCTCGTGGCCGCTCAACTCGATGGTCGAGCCGGTGTCCTTGAAGTCGAAGCGGGTGCCCACCTCGCGGCTGGCCTGGTCGACCGCGTTGCGGACCTCCTGCATGTCAACCTCAGATACGACGTCGAAAGTCGGCATGGTTAGAAGCTATCCTCGTCGCTTCCAGGGTCGGTGCCCGAGCGGCCAAAGGGAGCAGACTGTAAATCTGCCGGCACAGCCTTCGGAGGTTCAAATCCTCCCCGGCCCACTCTGTGATGTCGCGAGACATCGGAGACAGGTGTTTCAAGACATCGTAGACACCAGCCCTGCTCAGGGCATGGGCTGGTAGTCGATCGTCGGGTCCAGCGTCAGCCTTCGCAGCTGGGATCCGTCGAGGCTGAGGATGCGCACCTCCAGGCCGGCCACCAGCAGGATCACCCGCCAGCCCATGTAGGACGCCCCGACGCCGATGTGGTGCAGGCGGCCCCGGTAGCGCAGCGTCACGTTGCCGCCCTTGGACACGCGGTCATGGCGGACGCGGTAGCCGAGCGTGTCGATGCGCGGCCCAGTGGGGTAGGCGCGCTCTCGAGCGCTGAAGGCCTGCGCCGGTGTGCGCCGGCCCACGCCGCGGTGGGGTCTGATGTCGTTGTAATAGGCGACGAAGCGGTCGAGTTGGTGCTGGAGCTGCTTCTTGGTGAGCACCGGATCCTGTTTGGCGAGGAACTTCTTCAGCGTCTGGTGGAAGCGCTCGACCTTCCCGCAGGTCTGGGGGTGATAGGGCCGGGAGTGGCGCGCCGCGATGCCCAAGGACAACAGCTCGGACTCCATGGCCGCCATGCCGCCCCGCGCACTGGCGGTGAAGATGGCGCCGTTGTCGGTCAGGAACCGCTCGGGATAGCCCCAGTTCGCAGCCGCTCTGTGCATCGTGCGCACCACGTCGGGGGAGCGGGTGGTGACGAAGGCCCGCGACGCCACACACAGCCGTGAGTGGTCGTCGATGATGTTGAGCACCTCGAAGAACCCCCCGTCGGCACGGGCCACGTGTGTCACGTCGGCCTGCCAGCACTCATTGGGCAGCTCGGCACAGAAGCGCACATAGGAGCTGCGCGGGCGCTTGTGGGGCTGGGGGACAACGAAGCCCCGCGCCTTGAGCACCCGCCAGATCGTCGACGTCGACGGTGCCGTAGCTCGCCGTCGCTCGAGGTGGCTCTGGATCGTCACCGCCCCGGCGTCGACACCGAGATCGATGAGCTCCTTGCGCAACGCCACGATGTCGTCCTCCCAATCACCGGCGATGCGTGCCGGGCTGTGGTGTGGTCGACGCGACCGCGTCTCCAGCCCGGCGTCGCCTTCGACGCGATAACGGGCCAGCAGCTTGTAGAGCCAGCTGCGGCTCACGCCGTGGGCTGCGGCCAGCTCGGCGATGGGCCGGCCGGTGCGCAGGTGGGTCTCGATCAGGAACCGGCCCTTGTCCACAGGAGCACCCCCGTACCTCGGTGTCTCCTATGTCTTGACACAGGCCCGCTAGGAGCTGTCGCCTATGTCCTGAACTCAGTCACT
>JAFATL010000487.1 GCA_019243975.1 Actinomycetota bacterium
CGAGCTCGTAGCGGGTGACGGTCGGTCCCACTGTCATGCCGACGAGGCGCGTCTCCACTCCGTGCGCCGCCAAGGCGTCTTCGAGCGTGCGGCCGCCCGCCTCGACCAGGCGCTTGTCGACCTCCAGGGCCTTGCTGCGCTTGAGCAACTGCACGGGCGGCAGCCGCCACGGGCCCTTGCGGGCGCCGGGGCCGAGATCGATCTCCATCTGCTCCCCGGCCGCGACCGGTGCCGTCGGTACATGAGTTTCGACGACGGGTGCAGGCGGGTCGTCGTCGATCTCCTCTTCGGGCTCGTCGTCGTCTTCGTCGTCGGCGTCGGCCGCCATGTCGTAGGGCGGCAGATGCGCGGACGGGTGGCGGGACGTGGCCTGGTCGAGCTCGTCGCGCTCCCCCAACGTACCGAGCGAGACCACGGCGCGCTTGGTGGCGCGGCCGGCGGCCTTGGTGCCGTCAGCAACCGCGTCGACGGCGTTGCCCAACGACGTGCGGGTCAGAACCAGCACACCGATCAGCAGCGCGGTGCCGAGCACCACCGCCGCGCCGCCGGTCGCCAGCAGGTGGCGCATCGGCTCGCCCGCAATTGTGCCGAGGCCGCCGCCCTTGCGGTCGGCCAGGTCGAGCAGCCCCGCCGTCGACACCAGCAGGAACCCGCAACCGATGACCACCCGCCCGGGCTCGCTGCGGCCGCGGCCCCGCACGAGGGCGGCGCCGATGCCGGCGAGGATCAGCGGGACGAGCACACGGGCGCCGCCGAAGGCGTCGTTGGCCATGCGGTGCACGAACCGGCCCGCCGGGCCCGTGAGGTCGGCGTAGATGCCGAGCCCCGCCAGCACCCCGGCCACGATGAGCACAAGGCCCCACACCTCGTCGGCCTGGCGCCCCAGGTGGGTGGCCAGCGAGGTGCGCATGCGCTGCCAGATCGAGGTCTTCCGCGCCGCCGGCCGCCGCTTCTTCGCGGCCGGCCGCCGGGTTTTCGTGGTCGCCACAGTGTCAACAACGCTACCAGCAGCCACATTGTCAACAGCAGGACCCGCCCCACCACGAACTCGCCACACTTGACCGCGTATACGCGGTCAAGTGTGGCGAGTTCGCTGGGGGTCAGACCATGGTCTGGCCGCCGGAGACGTTGACCGCCTCGCCGGTGATGTAGCTCCCGTCTTCGGACATGAGGAAGGCGATCGCCGCGGCCACGTCCTCTGGCTGCTGGACCCGGCCGAGGGGGATCTCGCGAGCGATCCACTCCTCCCACGACCCGCCCATCGCCGTGATCATGTTCTCCATCTGGTGGTCCTTGTTGAGCAGGTCGGTGTCGACCGTGCCCGGGCACACGGCGTTGACCGTGATGCCCATCGGCCCCAGCTCAGCCGCCATCACCTGGGTGAGCAGGATCACGCCCGCCTTGGCGGCGCAGTAGGCGCCCAGCATCGGGAATCCGCGCTTGCCCGCCTGCGACGACACGTTGACGATGCGGCCGCCCCGACCGCCCGCCATCATCTTCTCGGCGCAGGCCCGGCTCACCATCCACGTGCCTTTGAGGTTGACGTCGATGACCTTGTCCCACTCGCCCTCGCCGATCTGCAGCAACGGGCCCGCGCCCATGCCGAAGCCGGCGCCACCGGCGACGTTGGCGCACAGGTCGATCGTGCCCAACGCGTCGGCCGCCTCGCTGACGGCCGCGTGCACCTCGTCCCACGACGTGACGTCGGCCTTCACCGCCACGGCGCGCCGGCCGAGCTTCTCGATGTCGGCCACGACCTCGTCGAGCTCGTCGGCCGACGCCAAGGGGTAGTCGGGGAACTCGCTGAACGGACGGGCGATGTCGAGACACGCGACGTCGGCGCCTTCGGATGCGAGCCGCATCGCGGTGGCGCGTCCGATGCCGCGGCGGCGGGCCGCGCCGGTGACCAGCGCGACCCGCCCCTCGATGCCCGCCAGCGCCATCAGGCGTTCGACGCCATGCGCGAGATGAGCTTCGACGTCAGCTCACCCTTGAGCGCGGAGTCGAACGGCGCGTTGCCGTTGAACGCGGCCAGGGTGACCTCGGCCCGGTTCTTCAGCATGAGCGTGAAGTCGATGTAGAAGTTGAGGTTGAAGCCCTGGGCGCTGATCGGGATCGTCATCCGGAAGGCGGCGCCGTCGACGCCAGACGGCGCGGGCAGCGACTCGACCTTCGACTGGCCGAAGGTGGCGCCCTGGCTGCCGGCCTCCTTCTGCATCTGCTTGTCGAACGCCTGCTTGAGGCAGTCGGTGAACTTGCCGCTCTTCACGATCTCGAGGTCCTTCTTGGCCTGGTCCTTCGACTTCACGAACTGCACCTCTGAGCTCACCTGGGTGAACTCGCCCTTGGAGAAGTCGGGCGAGCTCTCGTCGGCCGTCGTGCCCGTCTTCGGGTCGGTGATGCCGGCGCAGGAGTAGAGCTCCTGGTCCGTCTGGTCGGAGCTGTTGTCGGTGCCGGCGGGGGTCGACGTCCACCCGGCGGGAAGGTCGCCGTCCTTGAGGTTGATGGCCTGGGCCTTGGCCTTGTCGGCTGTCGAGTCGCCGGACGAGGACGCCTCGGTGGTGGTCGTCGCCTCGGTCGACTTGGTGTTGTTCGACTTCGAGCTCACGGACTTCTTCGAACTGCCACAGGCAGCGAGGGTGAGCGCGAGCAGCGCTACGCACACCAGGGACACA
>JAFATL010000067.1 GCA_019243975.1 Actinomycetota bacterium
TCGCATTTCGCGCCGGCTACTGGGCGCAGAACGAGATGACGATGCTCGGCCGCCTGTGGGAGGCCGACGTGAGCGTGCCGTACCCGGTGCAGATCAGCGGCACCGAGCTCATGCTCGAGTACCTCGGCGACGAGTCCGGCGGCGCACCGCGCCTCGTCAACGCGCCACTCGATCGGGACGGCGTCGAGGAGATGTTCCACCAGACCGTTGACGCGCTACGGAAGATGACCATGGCGCGCATCGTGCACGCCGACCTCTCGCCCTACAACCTGCTGGTGTGGGACGAGCGGCTGTGGGTAATCGACTTCCCCCAAGCCGTCGACATGGCCGTGA
Source organism: Actinomycetota bacterium (assembly GCA_019243975.1). Taxonomy (GTDB): domain Bacteria; phylum Actinomycetota; class Acidimicrobiia; order Acidimicrobiales; family JAFATL01; genus JAFATL01. The sequence continues at coordinate 334 of JAFATL010000067.1, forward strand.
ACCCCAACGGCTTCGACTTCCTCCACCGCGACGTCGTCAACATCGTGAGCTGGTTCCGGTGCAAGGGCATCGACGCCGACCCCGACGAACTCTTCGCCACTCTGCTGTGACGGTCCGCCAGCGGCAATGATGGCGGGATGCCGAAGACCCTCGACTGGCAGGCGGTGCTGGTCGACGGGTACGAGCCGTTGCGAAAGGCGCAGCGGTTGTTCCGCCGGTTGCCGCATGATCCCCGCTGCAAGATGTGCCAGAACCCGTTCGCCGGCTTCGGCGGGAAGCTGGTGGGCTGGATGGGGCGCAAGCCGTCGCGCAAGAACCCCAACTTGTGCCAGTACTGCTTCGACCACCTCCCCACGAGCGGCGGGCTGGAGATCGACATCGGCATCGTGTTCGCCGATGTGCGTGGCTCGACGACGATGGGCGAGCAGACCTCGGCCACCGACTTCGCCGACCGGCTCAACCGGTTCTACGCCACCGCCACCGACGTCCTCATCCGCCACGACGGCATCATCGACAAGCTCATCGGCGACGAGGTGATGGCGCTGTTCATCGGCGGGCTGGCCGGTCCCGACTACCGGCGCAAAGCCGCGTTGGCCGCCCTCGACCTGGCCGCCGCCGTCGACGAGCTGCCGGTGGGCGTCGCCGCCAACGCGGGTGTGGCCTTCGTGGGCAACGTCGGATCAGGTTCGGTCGTGGACTTCACCGCACTGGGCGACGCCGTGAACGTCGGCGCCCGGCTCCAGTCACACGCGTCGCCCGGCGAGGTGGTGCTGGCGTCGGAGCTCTACGAGCTGGTCGCCGCCGATCACCCCGGAGGCCGCGCCGAGCGCGTGGCCGTGCGGGGGCGCGACGAGCCGGTCGATGTCTCCGTGATCAGCGCGGGCGCCCGTCACGCCGCTTCGTAGACGCGCCACACGATCTCGACGTCGTCGCTCCGCCGGGCTGCCAGATCGCCGTACTCGTGCTCGGCCCACTCCCGAGTGGCCGCCGCGGCGCGCGTGCGGGTGGCGTCGTCGAGACCCCACGTCGACGAGAACTGGTTGCTCTCGAGCCGCCGCACGTAGTCGTCGAGCGTGTAGTGGTGGGTGAACGCGACCGGGCGGGTGCGCGCCAGGGGCACCCGCAGCTCGGCCATCACGTCGTCGAGCGCGGCCGAGTCGGTGAGCCCGGGCCGGGGCCGCTCCTGGCCGGCGTGACGAGCGAACTCGCGATTCACGTCGCGCGCGACCGGATTGGGGTTGTCGCCGAGGTCCACCAGCACGATCCCGCCCGGGCGCAGCACGCGAACGAACTCCCGCACCGCAGCGCGCCATGCGGGCACCAGGTGCAACACGTGGCAGAGGAACACCGCACCGAACGAGGCGTCGGCGAACGGCAGGCTGGTGACGTCCCCTCGCAGCAGCGGGAACGGTGCCTGACCGCCCGCGTTGGTGATGAGCCGCTCCATCATCGGCACCGAGAGGTCGACGCCGACCACGGGGATGTCACGTTCGACCAATGGCAGCGCGATCCGGCCCGTGCCCACGCCCGGCTCCAGGCACAGCCCCCGTCCCGATAGCTCCTCGACCAGGATGTCGGTGATCTGCGCTTGCAGCGCGTCGGGCAGCGACCGGGTGCGGTCGTAGTACTCGGCCGCCCGGTCGAAGACGATCGACTCGTCACTCACGGGAGTTGGCTCATGATGAGCCCGTCGAGGATGTCGGCCTCCGACACCAGGCACTCGT
>JAFATL010000622.1 GCA_019243975.1 Actinomycetota bacterium
TGGGCGAGCCCATGCGGGGCCAGGAGGCCGAGAAGGTGGAGACGAAGCTGTCAGAGCGGGGCTGGTGACGGCCGCGTCATGAGGCGGCCGCCAGGTGAAGGTCGGGATCCTCGCCCTGCAGGGCGACGTCCGGGAGCACGCCGAAGCTCTCACTGAGTTGGGCGCGGACGTCGTGCGCGTCCGCGTGCCCGACGACCTCGCCGGCGTCGACGCGCTGGTGCTGCCGGGCGGCGAGTCGACGACCATGTCGCTGCTCCTGCAGTCATCCGGCCTGTTCGAGCCGCTGGCCGAGCGCCTGACCGACGGCATGCCCGCGTTCGGGACCTGCGCGGGGATGATCCTGCTCGCCACCGAAGTGCTCGACGGCCGCCCCGACCAGCGGTCGTTCGGCGTGATCGACCTGGCCGTGCGCCGCAACGCGTTCGGCCGCCAGGTCGACTCCTTCGAGGCGTCGCTCGACGTGGCCGGGGTCAGCGGCGGGCCCGTGCCCGCCGTGTTCATCCGGGCGCCGTTCGTCGAGCGGGCCGGGCCCGACGTCGAGGTACTGGCGACGGTCGACGACCACCCCGTGCTCTGCCGGCAGGGGCCGGTGCTCACCGCTGCGTTTCACCCCGAGTTGTCCGGCGACTTGCGCCTGCACTCACTGTTCCTGGGAGGCTTGTAGCCATGTCCGGTCATTCCAAATGGGCAACCATCAAGCACAAGAAGGGGGCGCAGGACAAGGCGCGGGGCAAGTTGTTCGCCAAGCTCATCCGCCAGCTCGAGGTGGCCGCGCGTGAGGGTGGCGGCGACATCAACGCCAACGCCACGTTGCGCACCATGTTCCAGAAGGCGCGCGACGCGTCGGTGCCGATGGACACCATCGAGCGCGCCATCAAGCGCGGCACCGGCGAGCTCGAAGGTGTGCGCTACGAGCAGGTGAGCTACGAGGGCTACGCGCCGGCGGGCGTGGCGGTGATCATCGAGACGCTCACCGACAACCGCAACCGCACGGGCGCCGACATCCGCAGCATCTTCTCCAAGAACGGCGGGTCGATGGCCGAGCCCGGCGCGGTGTCGTGGCAGTTCGAGCGCAAGGGCGTCGTGATCCTCCCGAAGAAGGTCACCGAGGACGACCTCATGCTCGTCGCGTTGGATGCAGGCGCCGAAGATCTGCAGGACCAGGGCGACACGTGGCAGCTCACCAGCGCGCCCGGCGACCTGCCCCAGCTGCGCGCCGCGCTGGAGGAGGCGAGCATCGAGTTCGACTCCGCCGACCTGACCATGCTGCCGTCGCAAGCGGTGCCGCTCGGCAACGAGGGCGACGCCAAGAAAGTGCTGCGCGTCATCGACCTGCTCGAAGAGCACGACGACGTGCAGAACGTCTACGCCAACTTCGACATCCCCGACGCCATCCTCGAGCTGGTCGAGGCCTAGTGCCCTCACCCGGGGTGGGGGACCCGGCCCCCGACTTCACGCTGCCGGGTACGGGTGGGCGCGACTACACGCTGTCGTCGTATCGGGGTCACCCGGTGCTGCTCGTGTTCTATCCGGGCGACAACACGCCGGTGTGCACGGAGCAGTTGGGCGAGTACACGACCGACGTGGCGCAGTTCGAAGGGTTGGGCGCGCAGGTGCTCGCGATCAGCCCGCAGAGCGTCGAGAGCCACGAGCAGTTCAGCGGCGAGTTCGGTTTCGCCTTCCCTTTGCTGGCCGACGAAGACAAGTCGGTGGGGGAGCTGTACGGCGTGCTCGGGCCGCTCGGGTTCTACCGGCGTTCGGTGTTCGTCGTCGACGGCGACGGCGTCGTCCGCTACGCGCGCCGCTCGCGCACCAACGCCACCTACCGCCCCACCGACGAACTGGTGAACGCCATCAAAGCAACCCTGTAGTCAGGCCGCCTTGCGCTGAGGGCTGACGGCGCTGAGGAGCTCGGGTTGGCGGGGTTGGGCCCACCTGGCAGCGCGGGCGATGCCGGTCCGCCAGATGAACCAGCCGTAGATGGGACCGACGACGGTGACGACGGCCAGCAGGGGCGTCCACACCAGCCCGCCGACGGTCAACGCCGCGATCGGGATGGCGAGCAGGCCCTGCACGAGCAGGCCGACCAGCTGGATGAGCGCGACGGCGCAACCCGCACCGCTCCCGCCGGCCGCGAACAGGTTGCGGGCGTCGGGCATCGGGAACGGAGCGCGCACGGA
>JAFATL010000647.1 GCA_019243975.1 Actinomycetota bacterium
GCCAAGATCGCCCAGGACGGCGTGAGCGGCTTGCGCGGCGCCGTCGGCTCACCCGACCAGATCCGGGACTACCTCCGCCGTTACGAAGAGGCGGGCGTCGATCAGATCATCTTCGTGAGTCAGGCCGGCAAGAACCGCCACGAGCACATCATGGAGAGCCTCGAGCTGTTCGGGAAGGAAGTGCTGCCCGAGTTCCTCGAGCGCGACGAGCGCGACGCACCCAAGAAGGCCAAGGCCATGGAGCCGCTCATCGAGAAGGCCATGGCGCGCAAGGTCGACGACACTCCCCCGCTGCCGAGCCCCGACTACTCGTTCCCGGCCATTCCCAAGCGCATGGCCGACGCGTCGGGCAACGAGCAGTTCCAAGAGATGCTCGACAAGTTCGAGCGCGACCGGGCCGCGGGCATCCGCGACCCCGGCGCCGGCATCGCCGGCTAGCCCGCTACCCCTGCTTCTTTGCAGAAGGTTGCCGCATAGGCAATGTTCTGCAAAGAAGCGAGCTCAGGCGATGTTGTTGCTGCCCAGCAGCGCACCGCCGTCGATCACCAACGTGATGCCGGTGATCCAGCTGGCCATGTCGGAGGCGAGGAACAGCGCCCCGCCGGCAATGTCCTCGGGAACGCCAAGACGGCGCAGCGGCATGCGCTTGGCCACTGCCTCCTCGGCCGGCTCCCACAACGCGCGGGCGAAGTCGGTCTTCACCAGCCCCGGCGCGATGGCGTTGACGCGGACCTGCGGCGCCAGCTCCTTGGCCAAGTGACCGGTCATGTGGATGAGCGCCGCCTTGGTGTTGTCGTAGACCCCGATCATCCCGCCGTGCTGCATGCCGCCGATCGACGCGATGTTGATGACGACGCCGCCCCGCTCCTTCATCGACTTCTGCCACGCCAGCTGCGTCCACATGAACGGCCCGGTGAGGTTGGTGTCGTAGGTCTTCTGCCACCGGGGTAGGTCGGCGTCGATGACCGGGCCCATGTACGGGTTGGTGGCGGCGTTGTTGACCAGGATGTCGACGCCGCCGAAACGCTCGTGCGTCGCGTCGATGCAGGCCGCCGCGTCCTCCTGACGGCCGGCGTGGCCGGCGAAGATCTCCACCTCGCCGTTCATGGTGGCGGCGGCCTCCTTCAGGCCCTCCTCCTTGCGGGAGTTGAGCATGACGCGTGCGCCCGCCTCGGCGAAGGCGGCCGCGATGGCGCGACCGATGCCCTTCGACGCGCCGGTGACGATGGCAACTTTGCCGTCGAGTCTGAGGTCCATCCGGGGGACTCTAGGCTGCGCGTGTGAGCCGCATCTCTGGTCAGGGCGACCTCGGATCCACGCGCGGAACGGGCAACCGCCTCGCCGGCGAGACCAGCCCGTACCTGCGCCAACACCAGGACAACCCCGTCGACTGGTACCCGTGGGGCGAGGAGGCGTTCTCCCGCGCCATCCTCGAGGACAAGCCGATCCTGCTGTCGATCGGGTACTCGGCCTGCCACTGGTGCCACGTGATGGCCCACGAGTCCTTCGAAGACCCCGACACCGCCAAGGTGATGAACGACCTGTTCGTGTGCGTGAAGGTCGACCGGGAGGAACGCCCCGACGTCGACGCCGTGTACATGGAGGCCGTGCTCGCCATGTCGGGCAACGGCGGGTGGCCGATGACGGTGTTCATCACGCCCGACGGCCGGCCGTTCTTCGGCGGCACCTACTTCCCGCCCGAGCCGCGCCACGGGCTGCCGTCGTTCGTGCAACTGCTGCAGGCGGTCGACGAGGCGTGGCGCGAGCGCCGCGGCGAGATCCTCGGCCAGGCCGACCAGCTGTCCGACGCCATCCTGTCTCGCACCCAGACGGGCGCCCCGTCGCCGGGCGAGATCTCGGCCGACTTGCTCGAGCGCGCCTACGGGATGCTGCGCGAGCAGTTCGACCCCGAGTGGGGCGGCTTCGGGCGGGCGCCCAAGTTCCCGCAGACGTCGATGCTCGAGTTGCTGCTGCGGGCCCACGCCCACAACGGTTCGGCCGACACGTTGCAGATGGTCACGACGTCGCTCGACGCCATGGCCAGCGGCGGCATCTACGACCACCTCGGCGGCGGCTTCGCCCGCTACTCCGTCGACCGCGTGTGGCTGGTCCCCCACTTCGAGAAGATGCTCTACGACCAGGCCGCCCTGGCGCGCGTGTACCTGCACGCGTGGCAGGTGACCGGCGAGGAGCGGTACCTCCAGGCCCTCACCGAGACCATCGACTACGTGCTGCGCGAGCTGCGCCAGCCCGATGGCGGCTTCTCGTCCGCCGAGGATGCGGACTCCGAGGGCGAGGAGGGCAAGTTCTACGTCTGGCCCTACGACGAGTTCGTCGCTGCTGCCCCCGAGCCCGAGGTGGCCGAGTGGTATGGCGTCACGCCCGAAGGCAACTTCGAGGGCGCCAACATCCTCAACCGGCCCACGCGCGGCGACCTCATCCGGCCGGAGCACATCGAGGACGCCCGCCAGCGTTTGTTCACCGAGCGGCTGATGCGCGTGCCGCCCGGCCTCGACGACAAGGTGCTCACCGAGTGGAACGCCATGTTCCTGTCTGCGCTGGCCGAAGCGGCGGCGGCGACGGACTACGAGGAGTGGTTCCTCGCCGCCGTTGGCAACGCCGAGTTCCTGCTGCGCGGCCTTCGTCGCGACGACGGGCGCTGGTTGCGTTCATGGCAGGGCGGCCGGGCCAAGCACCTCGCCTTCGCCGCCGACCACGCATGGCTCGTCGACGCCTTCACGCGGCTGGGCGAGGCCACCGGTGAGGCGCGCTGGATCGACGCGGCGCGCGACACCGCCGACCGCATGCTCGACCTGTTCTGGGACTCCGAGGGCGCGGGACTCTTCACGGTGGGCTCCGACGCCGAGCAACTCATCGTGCGGGCCAAGGACCTCATCGACGGGGCGACACCGTCGGCCAACTCGGTGGCCGCTGTCGCCCTGCTGCGCCTGAGCGCCCTCACCGGCGAGCAGCGCTACGCCGACAAGGCCGAGGCCATCGTCCGCCTGGTACGCGAGCCGATGAGCCAGCAGCCCACCGCGTTCACGGCGCTGCTCGGGGCCGTCGACCTGCTCGTCAGCGGCGTCACCGAGATCGCCGTGGTCGGCGACGTCGACCTGCACGACAACGTCCACGACCTCGTCGAAGCCGTGCAGACGCGCTACCTCCCCACCGCTGTCCTGGCGTGGGGCGAGCCGTACGACTCCCCCCTCTGGGAGTCACGCCAAGACGGGAACGCCTACGTCTGTAAGAACTACGCCTGCCAACAACCCGTCACCGACCCCGACTCCCTCGCCGCCCAGCTCGGCTGAGGCGCAGCCCCGGCCGGTCGAGTGGACGGTTCGTGCCATGAGATGCG
>JAFATL010000077.1 GCA_019243975.1 Actinomycetota bacterium
CTGGGGCGTGACGCGTTCGTCGAGCGGGTCAAGACGTTCGAGGTCGACTGCCGTGCTTCGACGAGCGCCCAGCTGGCCGAGCTCGGCATCGCCGTCGACCTCGAGGCCGGCACCACTGACCGCGAGGCCGTCGCCAGCGCCGCCCGCACCGCCTTCGTGCGCCTCTTCGAGGCAGGCCTCCTCAAGCGGGAAGAACGTGTCGTGGGCACGTGCCCATGGTGCGAGACGGTGGTTGACCGGGCCGAGTCGGTACCCGCTGAGGTGCCGGGCGAGCGCCTCACCGTGCGGCTGCACGTGCTCGACGACGAATCGGTCGAGCTGGCCGTCGACGTGTCGGCCCCCGAGCTGCTGCCTGGTGTCGTGGCGGTGGCCGTCCCCGCTGACCACCCGGCCGCCGGGCACAAGGCCCAGATCCCCGTCATCGACAACGCCGTGCCGGTCGTCCCCGATGACGACGTTGCCGAACCCGTGCTGGTCGTGCCGGCTCACGACGCTGTCGCGTTCGTGATCGCTCGCCGGCTCGGGCTGGTGCCCATCGAGGTGCTCGATGCGTCGGGCGTGGTGCAGGTGCCGGGCCCCCTCGACGGTTTGGCGCGCTACGCGGCGCGGGCCGCCGCCCGCGAGCTGCTCGAAGCGGAGGGCGCGCTGGCCGCCGCCGCCGAGACGGTCGAGGACCTCGATCGATGCCGGCGCTGCGGCACCGTGTTGGTGCCGCGCCTCGGACAGCACTGGTTCCTGCCGATGGCCGACCTCGAAGTGGCGGCGGCCGACGCCGTGCGTCAGGGCGCCGTCGACTTCGCGCCGGCGGGCGCTCGCGACGATTTGCTGGCACGGGCCGGCAACGGCGGCGACTGGTGCCTCAGCCACCAGGTGTGGGCGGGCCAGCCCGTGCCGGTGGCGACGTGTCTCGACTGCGGGAGCCTCGAGGTGGCGGTGGACTCGTCGGACTCGTGCGGGCGCTGCATGGGAACGCTCGCTGCGGACGACGACGTGCTCGACGCCCGCTTCGTGGGGGCGATGGCGTTGCTCAGCGACACCGGTTGGCCCGGCGATCAGAGCGGGCCGGCGACCGCCGCGCCCGGCACCATGTTGATGGTCGCCGGTGTGGGGGTGTCGTGGTGGGCCTTGCCCGTCGCCGCCCTCGGCCTGCGGCTGGCCCAAGCCATCCCGTTCTCGCACGTCGCCGTGCAGCCCGTGCACGCACCGGCCGACGAACCCGACCCGACGCTCCCCGTCGACCTCGACGCCCGCATCGAGGCGGCCGGGCGCCGCGCCGTGCGCGCCGCCCTCGTGGCGGGCGGGCTCGACATCGACGCCGGCGCCGAGCTGGTCGAACTCGTCGACGCGCCGCCCGATGGCGAAGACAGCGTCGACGATCTGTTCGACGCGTGCGAGGCCGCCCTCGACGCCGGCACGCCATCCGTCGCCATCGCCCAGCTGTCGGGGATCCTCGCCGCCGGCGTCCGCCCCGCGGATCTACCTCGCTTGAAGGCCGTCGCAGCACCGATCCTCGGCGACTAATGCACGACAACCGTCCGGCACGCCGGCGGGGCTGGGGGTCCCCGCCGGCACCGCGGAGCGAACGCCAGTGAGCGACGCCATGAGCAGAGCGAGGGAGTGGCTGGACGGCCACATCAACCTGGCCCGCATGGTGGCCGACTCGCGGACGGTGCCACCCACCCTCGACCGGGTGCGGAGGCTGACGGAGCTGCTCGGGGACCCCCAGGACCAGTACCCGGTGCTCCACCTCACCGGCACCAACGGCAAGACCACCACCGCCCGGATGCTCAGCGCCCTGCTGGCGGCCAAGGGCCTGTCGGTGGGCACCCTGACCAGCCCCTACCTCGAGCGCCTCAACGAGGAGATGGCCTGGAACGGCGACCCGATCTCGGATGGGGCATTCGTCGAGCTGATCGAGGTGCTGGCCGACATCGAGCCCGTGCTCGGCGCGGAACTGCGGCCCAACTACTTCGAGCTGATCACCGCCGGCGCGTATCGCTGGTTCGCCGACATCGCCGTCGACGCGGTGGTGGCCGAGGTCGGTCTGGGCGGCCGGTGGGATGCGACCAACGTCGCCACCGCCCAGGTGGCGGTCGTCACCAACATCGAGCTCGACCACATGGAATACCTCGGTCCCACGCGCGAGTCGATCGCGGGCGAGAAGGCGGGCATCGTCAAGCCCGGGTCCCACCTCGTGCTGGGCGAGACCGACCGCGCCCTGCGCGCCATCTTCGAAGCGTCCGGTCCGGCGACGGTGTGGCAGGCGCACGACGACTTCGCCTGCGACGTCAATGAACTCGCGCACGGCGGCCGGCTGCTGACGCTGCGCACGCCGGGCGCGAAGTACGAAGACGTGTACCTGCCCTTGCACGGCGCCCACCAAGGCGCCAACGCCGCGTGCGCGCTGGCGGCCGCGCAGGCGTTCTTCGGCGAACCGCTGAACGAGGACGTCGTGCAAGAAGCGTTCGCGTCGGTGACGTCACCCGGTCGCATGGAGGTGTTGAGTCGGCGTCCACTCACCGTCATCGACGGCGCCCACAATCCCGCCGGTGCGCGTGCGGCGGCGGCAACGATCGCGGAGGAGTTCTCCGCCGTCGAAGGACGCGTGCTCGTCGTCGGCATGATGCGCCAGCGCGACCCGGTCGAGATGTTGCGCGCCCTCGACGCGACGCACGCCAAGCTCGTCGTTGCCACCGAACCCGATTCACCGCGGGCGTTGCCGGCGGCCGACGTCGCCGACGCCGCCACGTCGCTGGGGGTCGAGGCCATCGCCATCGTGTCGGTGAGAGCGGCCGTCGAGCGCGCCCTGGCGCGTGCCGAGCCCGACGACTTGGTGTTCGTGACTGGCTCGCTTTACGTGGTCGGCGAGGCCCGGACTATGTTGCGCGCCCGTGTCTGACCGAACTCTTGTCATCTGCAAGCCCGACGCCGTCGAACGCGGCCTCTCGGGCGAGATCATCCGCCGCATCGAGGCCAAGGGCCTCAAGCTGGTCGCAGCCGAGCTGCGCACCATCGACGCCGAGACCGCCGGCCGCCACTACGCCGAACACGAGGGCAAGCCGTTCTTCGCCGACCTCGTGGCGTTCATCACGCGAAGCCCGGCGCTGTTCATGGTGGTCGAGGGACCGGAAGACACCTGGAAGGTCGTGCGCACGCTGATGGGCGTCACCAACCCACGCGAGGCGGCCCCCGGCACCATCCGCGGCGATCTCGCCGTGGAATTGACCGAGAACCTGGTCCACGGCAGCGACGGCCCGGAATCCGCCACGCGCGAGATCGGGATCTTCTTCCCAAACCTCTGACCAGCACTTTCGGGCACCAATGGCGGTAAGGGGCCCTGTCTCAGTAGCCTTAACGCCTCGTGTCGGACAACTTCATCTCCGGCTTCCTGGGACGCGACATGGCTGTGGACCTGGGGACGGCCAACACCCTGGTGTACGTGCGGGGTCGTGGCATCGTCCTCAACGAGCCCAGCGTGGTCGCCGTCAACGTCAAGGATGGCCGACCTCTCGCGGTCGGGTCCGAAGCCAAGCGCATGATCGGCCGCACGCCGAGCCACATCCAGGCCGTGCGCCCGCTCAAGGACGGCGTCATCGCCGACTTCGAGATCTGCGAGAAGATGCTCCGCTACTTCATCCACCGGGTGCACCAGCGGCGCTTCGCCAAGCCCCGCATGGTCATCTGCGTGCCGTCGGGCATCACGGGCGTCGAGCAGCGTGCCGTGCAGGAGGCCGCCGAGTACGCCGGTGCCCGCAAGCCCACCTACATCATCGAGGAACCCATGGCCGCCGCCATCGGCGCCGGGCTCCCCGTCCACGAGCCCACCGGCAACATGGTCGTCGACATCGGCGGCGGCACCACCGAGGTGGCGGTCATCTCGCTGGGCGGCATCGTCACGAGCCAGTCGATCCGCATCGGCGGCGACGAGCTCGACGAGGCGATCATCCAGTTCATCAAGAAGGAGTACAGCCTCGCCCTGGGCGAGCGCACCGCCGAGGAGATCAAGATCGCCCTCGGTGTGGCGTACCCGCTGCAGGAGGAGCTGCACGCCGAGATCCGGGGCCGCGACCTGATCACCGGTCTGCCGAAGACGATCGTCACCAGCACGGAGGAGATCCGCCAGGCCATCGAGGAGCCCGTCTCCGCGATCGTCGACTCGGTGAAGGTCACCCTCGACAAGACGCCGCCCGAGCTGGCCGCCGACATCATGGAGCAGGGCATCGTGCTCACGGGTGGCGGCGCACTGCTGCACGGCCTCGACGCCCGTCTGTCGGCCGAGACCGGTATGCCGATCGTGATCGCCAACAACCCGTTGCACTCGGTGGCGATCGGCAGCGGTCAGTGCCTCGAGGAGTTCGAAGCACTCAAGCAGGTGCTGATCTCCTCGTCTCATCCCTAGTCAGTAGGGTTTCGCCTCGGTGGCTGTCTACCGGCGTACCGCCCGGCCCCGTTTCACCCTGCTGTTGCTGGTGCTCACCTCGATCACCTTGATCACCCTCGACTTCCGCGGGCAGGCGAGTGGCGTGTTCAGCAGCGTGAAGAGCGTCAGCCAGGACGCCTTCGCGCCGATCCAGTCGGCGGCCTCGGCGGTGACCCGGCCGGTGGGCGACTTCTTCCAGGGGGTCTTCCACTACGGCGCCCTCGAGAAGGAGAACGCGCGGCTTCGGCAGCAGCTGGCCGATTCGCGCGCTTCCACCCTGCGGGCGGCCGACGCCGAGCGCGAGCGCAAGTCGCTGCTCGACCTCGAGAAGCTCGACTACATCGGCGACATCCCGACCGTGTCGGCCCGCGTGGTGTCGGTCGGGTTCTCCGACCTCGAGCAGACCGTCCAGATCGACCGGGGCCGTAACGCCGGCGTGGCCAAGGGCATGCCGGTCGTGGTCGGGTCGGGCCTGGTGGGTCGCGTGGTCGAGGCGTCGCGCACGCGGGCGACGATCCTGCTCGTCAGCGACCCGAGCTTCGCCGTCGGCATTCGCCTCGACCCGTCCGGTGACGTGGGCGTGGCCCACGGCCAGGGCCAGAGCAAGGCGCTGTCGATGGACCCCTTGTCGAAGGACACGCCGGTGAACGTGGGCGACGTCGTCACCACGAGCGGCCTGCAGCAGAGCATCTTCCCGCCCCAGATCCCGGTCGGGAAGGTGCTCTCGGTGAGCACCGAGCCCGGCGCATTGCTGAAGACGGTACGCATCACCCCGATCGTCGACCTGCGCCGGTTGACGTTCGTAAAGATCGTGCAGTGGAGTCCTCAGTGAGGACGACGGTGACGGGGCGTCCAAATGGGTGAGGCACTCGATCGCGTCAAGGTGCCGCTGATCGTGCTGCTGGTCCTCACCGTGCAGACGACGTGGCTGTCGAGC
>JAFATL010000129.1 GCA_019243975.1 Actinomycetota bacterium
CACACTCGACCTCCTGCCCCAGCGAGCCCAGAAGTCGATCCAGGGCTTCAGTGCCGGCGACCGCACATCGTACGCGCTGGCCGTCTACCTGTTCGCGCCGCTCGCCGTCATCGTGCCGATGACGATCTCCACCGCCCTTGGGGCCAACATCCTCGTCGGCGAACGTGAGAAGGGCACCGGTGAGTTCCTGGCCCACTCGCCCGCGTCGGAGCGCGAGATCTACCTGGGCAAGCTCATCGCCAGCCTGCTGCCCGGCTACCTCACCACCCTGGTCGGCTTCGCCATCTACTCGCTGGCGGTGAACCTCATCGTCGGCCCTCGCGTCGGCGGGTGGTTCTTCCCGACCGCCGACTGGTGGGTGCTGATGCTGTGGGTCGTGCCGCCGTTCCTCGCGCTGACGCTGTCGGTCGTGCTGCGGCTGTCGGCCCGGGTCAAGAGCGCGGCGGCGGCCCAGCAGGCGTCGGCCCTCGTGACGCTGCCGCTGATCATCCTCTCCTACGCCCAGTCGAGCGGCGCCCTGTTCGGCGCCGGCACGTCAGGCCTGGTGCTGGGTGCGATCGCCTGGGCCCTGGCCGCTTACGGCCTGACCACCGGCTCCAAGGCTGTGACCCGCGCCCGCCTGCTGGGCGTGGATATCGGTATCTAAGCCTTCGACTTGGCGGCCTTTTCGGCCTTGTCGGCCTTGCCCTTGGGCTGGCCTTCCGGGCCAGCCTTGGCCTTGGCCGCCTTCTTCATCGCCGACTTGTACTCGCGCACCTTGCCGAGCGACTCGGCGTCGATGATGTCGGCGACCGACTTGTAGGACCCCGCCGCGCCGTACTCGCCCGCCTTGTCCTGCCAGCCGGCCGGCTGCACGCCGAACTGCTTGGCCAGCAGGGCCACGAAGATGCGCGCCTTCTGCTCACCGAAACCGGGCAGCCCCTTGACGTTGGCGTAGAGCTGCTCACCGGTGCGCGCCGACTTCCACACCTTGGCCGGCTCACCCGCGTAGTCGTCGACGATGGCCTGGCACAGCTCCTGCACCCGGTTGGCCATCGACCCCGGGAATCGGTGCAGGGCGGGACGCGTCGAGAACGCCGCCTTCAGCTCCTCGGGATCCATCGCCGCGATGTGACTCGCATCGAGTGACATGCCCAGCCGGTCCTTCAGCATGAGCGGACCCTTGAAGGCCCATTCGAGCGGGATCTGTTGGTCGAGGACCATGCCGATGAGGAGCGCGAGCGGGTCTTCGCTCAGCAGCTTGTCGGCTTCGGTGTCCTGGGCGAGGGCGAGGGACGGTGTCTTCGGCAACTCAGCTCCAACGAGGGTCGGGTGCTTCTGGATCGATCTGATACCGGGCGATGGCGTCGGCGACCTCGTCGGCCTTCCCCAGGGCCTGCAGCACGGCGACAACGATATGCGCGGCGTCGACTTCGAAGTGCCGGCGCAGCGCTTCGCGCGTGTCACTGCGTCCGTACCCGTCGGTGCCGAGGGGTGTGAGGTCGCCGGGCACCCACCGCGAGATCTGGTCGGGCACGACTTTCATGAAGTCGGTGACGGCGACGAACGGGCCCTCGGCGTTGTTGAGCTGTTCGGTGACGTAGGGAACGCGCGGGGCCTGGCTCGGGTGCAGGCGGTTCCAGCGCTCGACGTTGAGCGCGTCCTCGCGCAAGGACTTGTACGACGTCGCGCTCCAGAGTTCGACGCCGACGTCCCAGTCGTCGGCGAGCATCTGCTGCGCCTCCGTCGCGGCGAGCCACGCCGGCCCGCTGAACAGGATGGTGGCCCGCCGGCTCGGTCCCTCGGGCGCGGTGGCGTAGCGGTAGATGCCGCGGATGATGCCTTCCTCCACACCGTCGGGCATCGCCGGCTGCACGTAGTTCTCGTTGTAGAGGGTGAGGTAGTAGAAGCGGTCGCGCTCCTCGGGCGGCGTCTGCTCGCCGTACATGCGGCGCACGCCGTCCTTGATGATGACGGCCACCTCGTAGGCGAAGGCGGGGTCGTAGGCGAGCAGGTTGGGGACGGTCGACGCCAGCACGTGGCTGTGCCCGTCCTCGTGCTGCAGCCCTTCGCCGTTGAGCGTGGTGCGGCCTGCGGTGGCGCCCAGCAGGAAGCCGCGGGCGCGGGCGTCGCCCGCCGCCCAGATGAGGTCGCCCGTCCGCTGGAAGCCGAACATCGAATAGAAGATGTAGAACGGGATCATCGGCTGGCCCCACGCCCCGTAGGCGGTGCCGGCGGCGGTGAAGCTGCACATCGACCCCGCCTCCGTGATGCCCTCTTCGAGCACCTGGCCGTCCTTGTCCTCCTTGTAGGACAGCAAGAGGGCGGCGTCGACCGGCTCGTAGAGCTGCCCGAACGGGGCGTAGATCTCGAACTCCTTGAACAGGGCGTCCATGCCGAAGGTGCGGGCCTCGTCGGGGATGATCGGCACGATCCGGTTGCCGATCTTCTTGTCGCGCATGAGGTTGCGCACCATGCGGGCGACCGCCATGGTCGTGGACACGGCCTGCTTGCCCGACCCGCCGACGAACTCGACGAACGCCTTGTCGTCGGGGTCGGGCAGCGTCTCGTACTTGACGGTGCGCTTGGGCACCGAGCCGTCGAGCACCCGGCGCCGTTGCATGAGGTACTCGTGTTCGGGCGATCCCTCGGGAGGCCGGTAGTACGGCGGCATCTTGGCGTTGAGCGAATCCTCGGGGATCTGGTCCTGCAAGTAGAGGCGGTCGCGCAGCGTGAGCAGCTGCGCCTTGGTCATCTTCTTGATCTGGTGGGTGGCGTTGCGGGCCTCGATCTCGGGGCCCAGCGTCCAGCCCTTCACCGTCTTGGCCAGGATGACGGTGGGGACGCCCTCGGTCTCGACGGCCGCCTTGTAGGCGGCGTACAGCTTGCGGTAGTCGTGGCCGCCGCGGGGCAGGGCCTGCAGCTCCTCGTCGCTCAGGTGCTCGACCATCTTGCGGAGGCGGGGGTCGGGCCCGAAGAAGTGATCGCGGATGTAGGCACCGGACTCGACGGCGTACTTCTGGAACTCGCCGTCGACGGTGGTGTTCATCTTGTTGAGCAGCACGCCGTCGACGTCGCGGGCGAGCAGCTCGTCCCACTTCGAGCCCCAGATGACCTTGATCACGTTCCAGCCCGCGCCCCGGAACACGGCTTCGAGCTCCTGGATGATCTTCCCGTTCCCGCGCACCGGGCCGTCGAGGCGCTGCAGGTTGCAGTTGACGACGAAGATCAGGTTGTCGAGCCGTTCCCTCGCGGCCAGCGACAGTGCGCCCAGCGTCTCGGGCTCGTCGGTCTCGCCGTCGCCGACGTAGCACCACACCTTGGCCTGGCTGGTGTCGGCGATGCGGCGGTTGAGCAGGTAGCGGTTGAAGCGGGCCTGGTAGATGGCGCTGATGGGGCCGAGGCCCATCGACACCGTGGGGAACTCCCAGAAGTTCGACATGAGGCGCGGGTGCGGGTAGCTCGACAGGCCGTTGCCGCCGGTCTCCATGCGGAAGTGGTCGAGCTGGTCCTCGTTGAGCCGGCCCTCGAGAAACGCGCGCGCGTAGATGCCGGGTGCGGCGTGACCCTGGAAGTAGATCTGGTCGCCGTAGTTGCCGTCGTCCTTGCCCCGGAAGAAGTGGTTGAAGCCGACCTCGTAGAGCGACGCGCTGCTGGCGTAGGTCGAGAGGTGGCCGCCGATACCTTCCGACACCGTGTTGGCGCGCGTGACCATCACCGCCGCGTTCCAGCGGATGTAGGCGCGGATGCGGCGCTCGGTGTACTCGTCGCCCGGGAACCACGGCTCTTCCTCGGGCGGGATGGTGTTGATGTACGGCGTGCTGACGGTCGCCGGAAAGCCCACCGCCAGGGCGCGGGCCCGCTCCAGCAACTTCATCAGCAGGAAGCTGGCGCGGGGCTTGCCGTGCGCCTCGACCAAGGCCTGGAAGCCGTCGACCCACTCGGCCGTTTCCTCGGGATCGGTGTCAGGCAGCTGGTGGCTGAAACCGTCGAAGATCATGGCCACCATGCTCGCGCCGTTTCCTGAGTACCGTGACCGCAGACGAGGGGAGGACCGACCGTGGCCAGTGACGAGCTTGTGAGCGTGATCGAGATCCTGCGGGCCCAGCCCGTGGCCGATGGCGTGACGGTCGAGGAGATGCGCAGCGGGATGGAGGCGTTGATCGGCAACGCCCCGCTGCCTGAGGGCGCCTCGATCGAGGACGTCGACGTCGATGGCGTGCCCGGCGCGTGGGTGACCGCCGACGGCGCGGCCGACGACAAGGTCGTGCTCTACCTGCACGGCGGCGGCTACGCCATCGGCTCGATCAAGACACATCGCGCCCTGGCGGCCAACATCTCCAAGGCGGTCGGCGTGCGCGTGCTGCTGATCGACTACCGGCTCGCGCCCGAGCACCCGCACCCGGCTGCCGTCGACGACGCGGTGACCGCGTGGAAGTGGCTGCTCGCGCAGGGTCTGGCGCCGGCGAACATGGCGATCTCGGGCGACTCCGCCGGTGGCGGCCTCACCTTCGCAACGCTGCTGGCGTTGCGCGACCAGGGCCTCCCCTTGCCGGCGTGCGCAGTGCCGATCTCGCCGTGGGTCGAGATGGAGGCGATCAGCGACTCGCACACGACCCGCGCCGAGGTGGATCCGATGGTGCACAGCGACGGTCTCAAGCGGATGGCCGACTGGTATCTCAACGGCATCGACGTCAAGACGCCGCTGGCCGCGCCGCTGCACGCCGACCTGCGTGGCCTGCCGCCGATCTTCGTGCAGGTGGGCGACGCCGAGGTCCTGCTCGACGACGCCACGCGCATCGTCGAGAAGGCCAAGGCCGCCGGCGTCGACGCCACCTGCGAGGTCATCCCCGACGGCATCCACGTGCTCCACGCGTTTGCGCCGCTGGTGCCCGAGGCCAACGACGCCATCGACCGCCTGGCCGCGTTCATGCGGCAGCACCTCCCCAGCTGAGCGCGTCGCGGGCCGCCACGGTCGTCTACACGGACGGCGCCTGTCAGGGGAACCCGGGCCCGGGCGGGTGGGCATGGGCCGTTCCCGGTGGGCGCTTCCGCAGCGGCGCCGATCCCGCCACCACCAACCAGCGCATGGAGATCAAGGCGGTGCTCGACGCCGTGACCACGCTGGAAGGTCCCCTCGAGGTCGTGAGCGACTCGACGTATGTCGTCAACTGCTTCCGCGACCGGTGGTGGGAAGGGTGGCTGGCGCGGGGGTGGAAGAACTCGGCCAAGAAGCCGGTCGCCAACCGCGACCTGTGGGAGCCGCTGATCGGGGCGTACCGCTCCGACGCGGCGCGCATCCGGTTCACGTGGGTCAAGGGCCACTCCAACGACGCCATGAACGACGTCGTCGACCGGCTGGCGGTGGAAGCAGCGGCGACACAGCAGGGACGCGAGGGCGACGGCGTGCCGACCGATCTCGGTCCCGCCGACATGCCCGCGGACCGGACGGGTGCTGCGGCCGCCGGGTTGTCGGACGATCCGCGGGTGCCGCCGGGCCGGCGACTGGTCATCATCGGCCACCGTCCTCCGGGCATCGGCGGCTACGACGACAACCTCATGGCCGAGGGCGTGCGCCGCCGGCTGGCCGAGATCCTCGGGGCCAAGGCGCAGATGCACGAGGACCTGGTCGTGCTGACGGGGCTCGGTCTGGGTGCGGAGCAGCTGGGCGCCGAGGCGGCGCGCGAGACGGGGGTGCCGTTCGTCGCCGTGCTGCCGTATCCCGACCCCGACTCGGTGTGGCCCGCCGCGTCACGGGCCCGGTTCCGCGAGCTGGTCGACAACGCCAGCGGCGTCGTGGTGCTGCAGAACAACGCGCCGACCTCGAAGCAACAAGCCGGCGGCGCCCTGGCCCGGCGCGACGCGTGGCTGGCCCGCCACGCCGACGAGGCGATCGCCGTATGGGACGGCGACGACGCCATCGTGCGCAAGCAGGTCCGCTCGCTGCAGGACGCCATCGGCGAAGCCGACGTGTGGTTGCTCAACCCCGATGACTGACCACCCCGTTCGGGTCGGCGTCGACACCGGCGGCACCTTCACCGACGCGGTGTTTCCCTACGGCACCATCCGCAAGGTGCTGTCCACGTCGAGTGATCCTGCGGCCGCGGTCTCCAATGTCCTTTCCGTTCTGGCACCAGATTCGGGGGCTATGGGCCCCGAATCTGGTGCCAGAACGAG
>JAFATL010000133.1 GCA_019243975.1 Actinomycetota bacterium
CGGCTCGACGGTCTCGACGACCGCCAGCGCCAGGCCGTCGAGGCGTTGACGCGCGGCATCCTCAACAAGCTGCTGCACGAGCCCACGGTGCGCCTCAAGGACGCGGCCGGGTCCCCGCGTGGTGAGTCGCTCGCTGCCGCCCTGCGCGCCCTGTTCGACCTCGAGTAGTAGTGCGCGCGGCAACACGGGGGAGTCCGCTCGCCCTCCGGCAGACGGAGCTGGTGGCGGCCCTGCTCGGCGTGCCCGTCGACACGGTCATCGTGGAGACCACCGGCGATCAGCGTCGCGATGTCCCCATCCGCGAGATCGGTGGCAGGGGGGTGTTCGTCAAGGAGGTGCAGGCGGCCGTGCTCGACGGGCGGGCCGACTTCGCCGTGCACTCGGCCAAGGATCTGCAGTCGACGCCGACGGAGGGGCTCGTGATCGGCGCCGTGCCCGAGCGGGAAGACCCGCGCGACGCGTTGGTGGGCAACACGCTCGCCGGCCTCCCGCCCGGTTCGCGCGTCGGCACCGGTTCGGTGCGGCGCCGGGTGCAGCTGACGGCGCGCCGGCCCGACCTCACGTTCGCCGAGCTGCGCGGCAACATCGGCACCCGCATCGACAAAGCGAGCGAGTTCGGGGCCGTCGTCGTGGCCTACGCGGCGTTGCGTCGCCTGGGCCGGGAGGCGGAAGCGACCGAGGTCCTCGAGCCGGCCGTGATGCTTCCGCAGGTGGCACAGGGGGCGTTGGCGATCGAGTGCCGGGCCGACGACGCCGAGACGTTGCGCCGGCTCCAGGCCATCGAGCACGCGGCCACGCGCGCGGCGGTGGATGCCGAGCGCGCCTTCCTCGCCGAGCTGGGTGGCGGGTGCGACCTGCCCGTCGGCGCCTACGCCACCCTCGAGGGGTCGAGGCAGATCACGGTGCGGGGGTTGGTGGCGTCCCTCGACGGGCGCATCGTGTTGCGGCACGCCGCCACCGGCGACGACCCGGTCACCGTCGGCCGGGAGGTGGCGGGGCACCTGCTCGACGGCGCCGGCGGCCGGGCCCTGCTCGAGGGCAGTAGCGCCCCGTGACCGTGTACCTGGTCGGCGCTGGCCCCGGCGACCCCGACCTCATCACCGTGCGCGGGGCCGACGTGCTCCGGCGCGCCGACGTGGTCGTGTACGACCGGCTGTCAGCGGAGGCACTGTTGGCGCTGGCGCCGCCGGGCGCCGAGCGGATCAGCGTGGGAAAGACGCCGGGGCATGCCAGCGCGGCCCAGGCCGACATCAATGCGTTGCTGGTCGACAAGGGCAAGGCGGGCCTCGAGGTGGTGCGCCTCAAGGGCGGTGACCCGTTCGTGTTCGCGCGCGGCGGCGAAGAGGCGGCCGCCTTGCGCGACGCGGGCGTGCCGTTCGAGGTGGTGCCGGGCATCACCTCGGCGATCGCGGTACCCGCCTACGCGGGTGTGCCCGTCACCCACCGCGGCGTGTCGACGTCGTTCACCGTCGTCACCGGCCACGAGGCGCCGTGGGCGGCGGAGGAGACCGACTGGGAGGGCGTCGCCCGGGTGGGCGGCACGATCGTGGTGCTCATGGGCGCGGCGACGCGAGGCGCGATCGCCGAGCGGCTGATCGCGGGGGGCATGGCACCCGACACGCCGGTGGCGTCGGTGCAGTGGGGAACGCGCGCCGAGCAGCGCACGGTGCGCACGACGCTGGCGGGGTTGGGTGCTGCGCCCGTGGAGGCGCCCGCGACCATCGTCATCGGTGCGGTGGCCGCCATCGACCTGGCGTGGTTCGAGCGCCGGCCCCTGTTCGGCAAACGGGTGGTGGTGACGCGGGCGCGCCACCAGGCGTCCGATCTGGTGCACGCCTTGCGCGGGCTGGGAGCCGAGACCGTGGAGGTGCCGGCGATCGAGATCGGCGAGCCCGCCGACGGCGGGGCCGCGCTGCAGGCCGCGGCGGCCAACGTGGGTCAGTTCGACTGGGTGGTGTTCACTTCGGTCAACGCCGTCGGGCGATTCGTGCCTTTGCTGCGCGACGCACGGGCGCTGGGCGGTGTGCAGATCGCCGCCATCGGGCCCGGCACCGCCGACGCGCTGGCGGGCTTCAACCTGGTGCCCGACCTGGTGCCCGAGCAGTTCGTGGCCGAGTCGCTGCTCGGCGCGTTCCCGGCGGGGACGGGGCGGGTGCTGCTCCCTCGAGCGGCGGTGGCGCGCGACGTGCTGCCCGAGGGTCTTACGGCCAAGGGTTGGCACGTCGACGTGGTCGAGGCATATCGCACGATCGCCGGCGACGTCGCGCCTGACGTGCTGGCTGCCGCGCGCGCCGCCGACGCCATCACGTTCACGTCCTCGTCCACCGTGACCCGCTACCTCGAAGTAGCGGGACGAGATGCGGTGCCGCCCGTTGTCGTCTGCATCGGCCCCATTACGGCGCAGACGGCGCGTGACAACGGCCTGACCGTCGACGCCGAAGCCGAGGAGCACTCGATTCCTGGTCTGGTCGACACCGTCGTACGCTTGATGTCGCATGACTGACTTTCCCGATCGAAGGATGCGGCGCCTGCGGCGCACGCCGGCCTTGCGCCGGTTGGCGGCCGAGACGCGGATATCCGTCGACGACGTCATCGCGCCGTTGTTCGTTCGCGAGGGCATCGACGAGCCGCAGCCCATCAGCTCGTTGCCCGGCGTGGTGCAGCACACACGCGACTCACTGGTGAAGGAGGTGCGCCGGTTGTCGGGCCTGGGCGTGCCCGCGGTGATCCTGTTCGGCGTGCCGTTGCGCAAGGACGCCGAGGGTTCGGAGGCGTGGAACCCCGACGGCATCGTGCAGGTGGCGCTGCGCGAGCTGCGCGACGAGGTCGGCGACGACGTCGTGCTCATGGCCGACCTCTGCCTCGACGAGTACACCGACCACGGCCACTGCGGCGTGCTCACGCCCACGGGCGACGTCGACAACGACGCCACCATCGAGCTCTACGCGCGCGTGGCGCTGGCCCAAGCCCGGGCCGGCGCCGCGGTGGTGGCACCCTCCGGGATGATGGACGGCCAGGTCGGCGCCATCCGTGGCGCCCTCGACGACGCCGGTTACCGCGACACCGCCGTGCTCGCCTACGCGGCCAAGTACGCGTCGGCGTTGTACGGCCCTTTCCGCGACGCGGTCGACGTGTCGATCGTGGGCGGCGGCGACCGCAAGGGGTACCAGCAGGACCCGGCGAATGCCCGTGAGGCCCTGGCCGAGGTCGACCTCGACCTGGCCGAGGGAGCCGACATGGTGATGGTGAAGCCCGCCCTCGCCTACCTCGACGTCATCGCTGCCGTGCGGGCCAGCGTCGACGTGCCGGTGGCGGCGTACCACGTGAGCGGCGAGTACTCGATGATCAAGGCGGCGGCCGAGCGGGGCTGGATCGACGGCACGGCCGTCGCCCTCGAGCACCTGCTCGCCATCAAGCGCGCCGGCGCCGACATGATCCTCACGTACCTGGCAGGGGAACTGGCCGAGACACTGCATGGCTGAGGGCGTCTCGCCGGAGGCGAGCATGGGCATTAGCAATCAGCAACTGTTCAAGCGGGCCCAAGAGGTGATTCCCGGCGGGGTGAACTCCCCGGTGCGCTCGTTTCGCTCGGTGGGCGGGTCGCCCTACTTCGTGGCCCGGGCCGAGGGCGCGTACGTGTGGGACGTCGAAGGGCGCCGGTATCTCGACTACGTGCAGTCGTGGGGCGCATCGATCCTCGGCCACGCCCACCCCAAGGTCATCGAAGCGATCCGCGCCGCCGCCGGCGACGGCACGTCGTACGGCGCGCCCACCGAACGCGAGGTGCTGCTGGCCGAAGCCATCTGCGCGCGGGTGGAGGGGTGCGAGAACGTGCGGTTGGTGTCGAGCGGCACCGAGGCGGGCATGTCGGCGGTGCGGGTGGCCCGCGGCTTCACCGGCCGCGACCGCATCCTGATCTTCGAAGGTTGCTACCACGGCCACAGCGACGGTCTTCTCGCCGCGGGCGGCAGTGGCGTGGCCACCCTCGGCCTGCCGGCGTCGGCGGGCGTGCCCCCGGGGGCAGTCGCCGAGACCGTCGTCGTCCCCTACAACGTCGTGCCCGAGATCGGTGACGACGTGGCTGCGGTGATCGTCGAGCCCATCGCCGCCAACATGGGCCTGGTCGCCCCCGAGCGCGGCTTCCTCGAAGGCCTGCGCGCCGCATGCGACGCGGCGGGCGCTCTCCTGATCTTCGACGAGGTGATCACCGGCTTCCGCGTCGGCCTCGGCGGGTGCGCGGCAGTGTTCGGCGTCCGCCCCGACCTGTGGTGCTTCGGCAAGGTCATCGGCGGTGGCCTGCCCCTCGCCGCCTTCGGCGGTCGCCGCGACGTGATGGAGGCACTGGCGCCGCTCGGCCCCGTGTACCAGGCGGGCACGCTGTCGGGGAACCCGCTGGCGACGGCGGCCGGCCTCGCCGTGCTCGACCTGCTCGACGACAGCTCCTTCACCGAGCTGGCGCACCGGGCCGCGTCACTGGCCGAAGGTCTGGCCGCGGTGCTGGCCGACGCCGACTTCGCCGTGCAGGTTCCCGTGCAGGGTCCTTTGCTGAGCGTGTTCTTCTCGGACGCGCCGGTGCGCAACTACGCGGACGCCAGCGCGGCGGCTGCCACCGGCACCTACGCCAAGTTGTTCGCGGCGCTGCTCGACCAGAACGTGGCGTTCGCCCCGTCGCCGTACGAAGTGCTGTTCCCCAGCCTGGCCCACACCGACGACGAGATCGCCCGCACGGTCGACGTGGTCGCGGCCGCCGCCCGGGCGATCAGGGCATGAGGCCGCTGCAGTAGGTGGCGCCCACGTGCTCGATCAAGCGGTCGAGCCCGACGTCGGGAAACCCGGGCACGCACACCGCCAGCGAGGTGATGCCGTGCACCATGGCCCACAGGCCGGTGGCCACCAGCTCGGCATCGGGCTCGGTGATGGCGCGCGCCGCTTGCGCGGCCTTCACGTTGTCGAGCAGGCGGCAGTAACCCGACGCGTCGGACATGGCGTCTTCGGGACGCGGCATCTGCGACGCGCGCGTCATGAACATGAGCCGGTAGGCCTCGGGGTGCTCCATGCCGAACTGCACGTACGCCTTGCCGCGCGCCATGAGTTGCTCGATGGGGTCGTCGATGTGCGCGCACCGCGACTCGACGTACTCCCCGAACAGGCGGAACTGCTCCTCGCACACCGCCAGCAGCAGCGCGTTCTTGTCGGCGAAGTGGAGGTAGATCGACGGCGGCGTGACGCCCACGGCGTCGGCCACCGCCCGGATCGACACCGCTTCCTCGTCGCCGGTCTTGAGCAGCAGGCGACCGGCCGCCTCGAGGATCTCGGCGTGCAGCCGTTCGCCCTCGCCCCGCCGGTTGCGGGATCGAGGCTTGGCCGCAGTGCGGGTGCGCGTGGCTATGACCGGCTCCCCACGAGGTCGTCGAACTCCTTCTTCTTCAAGCCTTCTTCCCGCAGCAAGGCCCGCAACTCCTTGTCGGTGGCGCCCGATGCCTTGCGCACGAGCTTGTCGATGTAGGACTCGCGCAGGTCGATCACGGTGTGCGCCACCGTGGGCTCTGATGCCGGCTCGTGGTGCAAGCCGAAGCGCTGGTAAACGCGCCGCAGGGGCGCGGGCGCCCACCAGTTGGCCTCGCCGGCCAGGCGCATGAACGCGGGGACGAGCGTGGCCCGGATGAGCGTGGCGTCCATCAGCACGGCCATGGCCAGGCCGACGCCGAACAGCTTGATGAACGTGATCTTCGACGTGGCGAAGGCGATGAACACCATGGCCATGAGGGCGGCCGCCGCCGTCACCAGGCGGCCCGTGTGCTCGAGACCGACCGCCACCGAGGTCATGTTGTCACCGGTGCGGTCGTGCTCCTCCTTGATGCGCGAGAGCAGGAACACCTCGTAGTCCATCGACAAGCCGAAGGCGATGCAGAACATCAGGATCGGCGTCGTCGTGTCGATGGTGCCCGTCGCCGTGAAGTTCAACAGGTGCGACAGGTGACCTTCTTGGAAGATCCACACCATGGCGCCGAAGGTGGCGGTGAGGCTCAGCAGGTTGAGCACGAACGCCTTGATGGGCACCACCACGCTGCCGAACATCAGGAACAGCATCACGAACGTGACGATGGCGATGATGCCGCCGGCCAGCGGCAGCTTGTCGAACAGCGAGTGCTTCGAGTCGACCAGCTGCGGGCCCTGGCCCGTGCTCTGCACGGGGAACGGCGCGGCGACGGAGCGCAGCGTCTTGACCAGTTGCTCGCCTGCAGGTGACAGCGGCTCGACATCCGGCGCCGGCACCACCGACAAGAACGTGGCATCGGGGCGCACGAACCGGGCCGACGCGTCCGACGCCGGGAACACCAGCTGGCCGCCCTGGTACGAGCCGGTGAGCGCGTCGACGCGCGACACGCCGTTGACCGCAGCCAGCTGCTTGGCGTAGCCGTCGATCTCGGCCTTGTGCTGCTGCGGATCGCCGATCTTGGTCGTGACCATCGAGATGGCGCCCGTCTCGTTGGAGTCGAAGTTGGTGCGGATCTGCTCCGACACCTGCCGGCTCGACGCCGATTTGGGCAGCACGCGGTCGTCGGGGAGACCGAACCGAGAACGCAGGAACGGCGCGCCCAGCACGAGCAGCAGCACGATGATCACGGTGGCGATCTGCACCGGCCGCCGCATCACCCACATGGCCATGCGGTGCCAGAAGCCCTCGCCCACGTCGCGGGGATGCCGCTTCCAGATGGCGAGGCTGTCGACGCGTCGCCCGAGCACCGAAAGCAGGGCGGGCAACACGAACAGGGCGCCCAGGGCCGCGAACGTGACCACCGCGATCCCGGCGTAGGCGAACGAGCGCAGGAACGCGAGCGGGAAGACGAGCAGGGCGGCAAGGCTGGCCGCCACCGTCATGGCGCCGAACGCAACCGTGCGGCCGGCGGTGTTCATGGTGACGCGCAGCGCGTCGTCGGGCTCGCGACCGTGGTGCAGCTCTTCTCGGTAGCGCGACACCATGAACAGGCTGTAGTCGATCGCCAGGGCCAGGCCCATGGCCGTGGTGAGGTTGAGCGAGTAGATCGACACCTCGGTGAGCGACGCCAGGATGCGCAGGATCAGGAAGGCGCCCACGATCGACAGCACGCCGATGGCGAGTGGCAGTGACGCGGCCACCACGCCACCGAAGATCACGACCAGGAGCACCATCGTCACGATGCCGGCGATGGCCTCGGCGATCTTGAGGTCCTTCTCGATCTGGTTGCCGACCTGGTGGAAGACCTCGGCGAAGCCGCCCACGCGCACGGTCACCAGCGGCGTGTCGAGCGTGTAGCGCGGCGTCAGCAGCTTGACCTTCTTGATCATCTCGTCCTGGTCGCCCTTCACACGCGCCAGCACGAGGGCCTGCGAGGCATCGCGGCTGCGCAGGGGCGGAGGCGAGCCGAGTGACCAGTACGACACCGCGTTGGAGACCGTCGGCTCGGCGGCCAGCTTGGCGGTGAGGTCGCGGCCGGCGGTCGCCACGTCGGGCGCGTCCACGGACCCGCCCTTGGCCTTGATCAGCAGCACCAGGTTGGGCTGCGCCCCGTCGAACCGG
>JAFATL010000295.1 GCA_019243975.1 Actinomycetota bacterium
GATGCTGCGCCACGTGGTGTTCGAGCACGACATCGCCGCCTACCGGCGCAGCATCGAGGAGGCCGGCATCCTCAAGCCCGGCGCGCCGGTCACCGACGAGGAGATCCGCACCTACTTCGGGCACTTCTACGAGATCGTGCTCGAAGACCGCGAGGTGAAGTTCACCCACGCCTACGCGGCCGAGCTGGTGCAGCGGCTGTTCGACCTGCAAGGCCGCTTCGGCGAGATCGCCAAGTACTCCAACCTGCCCGCGTCGATGGTCATCATCCAGCGCATCAACCTGGGCCTGTACTCCGTGCTCGCCTCCCTCGGCGCCACTGCCAACTGGCGCCGCATCGCCGAGGAGCTCTGGCCCAGCGTCCGCGGCCCCGCGTCCACTGACCTCGGCCGCCAAGAAGAGGCCTGGCTCGCCACCCACGCGCGATAGTCACGGCATGTTCCGGAACCGGGTGACGGAGATGTTGGGGGTGGACATCCCGATCGTGCAGGCGCCGATGGGGTGGATTGCCCGGGCGCAGCTGGCGTCGGCGGTGAGCAACGCCGGGGCAATGGGGATCATCGAGACGTCGTCGGGCGAGCTCGACGTGATCAAGGACGAGATCCGCAAGATGCGCGACCTCACCGACAAGCCGTTCGGCGTGAACATCGCCCAGGCGTTCGTGCGCGACCCGTCGATCGCCGACTTCGTCGTCGATCAGGGCATCAAGTTCGTTACGACGTCGGCCGGAAGCCCGACCAAGTACACCGAGCCGTTGAAGGCGGCCGGCCTCACCGTGTTCCACGTGGTGCCCACGTTGCGAGGCGCGCTGAAGGCGGTCGAGGCCGGTGTCGACGGCCTGATCGTCGAGGGCGGCGAGGGCGGCGGGTTCAAGAACCCGCGCCCGGTCGCGTCGATGGTGCTGCTGCCCTTGGTGCGGTCGAAGGTCGACGTGCCGATCGTGGCCGCGGGTGGCATGGTCGACGGAGCGACGATGGCGGCTGCGTTCGCGCTCGGCGCGGAAGGCGTGCAGATGGGCACGCGCATGGTGTCGTCGGCCGAGTCGCCGGTGCACGCCAACTGGAAGCAGGCGATCGTCGACGCGGCGGAGACCGACACCGTGTTTCTGAACCAGCACACGTCGCCCGCGCTGCGCGCTCTGCGCACGGCTCGCACCGATGCCCTCGAGTTCGACCACGAGTCGAACGCCATGGCGTTGTTCGGCAAGGCCATGGACCTCTACTTCGGCGGCGACATGGAGGCGGCCATCGCCCTGGGCGGCCAGGTGGCCGGGCGCATCGACGAGATCCGCCCCGTGGCCGACATCATCCGCACCACCGCCGAGGAGTGTCTCGACACGCTGTCGAAACTCGCTGA
The DNA here is from genome assembly GCA_019243975.1 of Actinomycetota bacterium. Classification (GTDB taxonomy): domain Bacteria; phylum Actinomycetota; class Acidimicrobiia; order Acidimicrobiales; family JAFATL01; genus JAFATL01. Next base: position 1,355 of record JAFATL010000295.1, read on the forward strand.
CCGGTACCTGGCCGACCAGCCACTGAGTACGACATGAGAGCGGGCATGACAGCTGTCATGCCCAAGTCCTGACCGGCGGCACTTCCGCCCGCGTCTCCCGACGCGCACACTCCATGGCATGACGCATGCCATCGACGTGCAGAAGCTCCGCAAGCGGTACGGCGACCGCGACGCGGTGCGGGACGTGTCGTTCACGGTCGACCCGGGTGAGGTCTTCTGCCTGCTCGGCCCGAACGGCGCCGGCAAGACCACGACGACCGAGATCCTCGAGGGCTACCGCCTGGCCGACGGCGGCACCGTGCGCGTGCTCGGTCACGACCCGGCCGCCGACGAGCGCCGCTTTCGCGAGCGCATCGGGATCGTGCTGCAGGAGTGCGGCGTGCAGCCCGACCTGTCGGTGGCGGAGCTCGTCCGCATGTACGGCCGCTACTACCCGCACCCCCGTCCGGTCGACGAGCTGCTCGACCTGGTCGGGCTGACCGAGAAGCGCAACTCGGGCGCCAAGACGCTGTCGGGCGGACAGAAGCGCCGGCTCGATCTCGCCCTGGGCCTGGTCGGCGATCCCGAGCTGCTGTTCCTCGACGAGCCCACCACCGGCTTCGACCCCTCGGCCCGTCGCGCCGCCTGGGCGACGATCCGCGACCTGTGCGCGCTCGGCAAGACGGTGTTCCTCACGACCCATTTCATGGACGAGGCCCAGGAGCTGGCCGACCGCATCGCGGTCATCGCCAATGGGTCGATCGTCGCCATGGGCACGCCCGACGAGCTCGGCGGGCGCGACACCGCCGCCACCGAGATCCGCTTCCACCTGCCGGCCGGATTGACGACTGCGGACCTGCCCTCACTGCCGAGCGCCACGGTCTCGGCCGGCGAGCACGGCGTGCTCGTACGCAGCACCGAAGGCATCGCCGTCACGAACGTCATCACCGGCTGGGCCATCAAGCGGCGCGTGACGTTGGCCAACTTCTCCGTCTCGCAACCCAGCCTCGAGGACATGTACCTCCGCCTCACCGCCGATGCCCACGCAACCACCAACGAGCCCGTAGGGAGCATCCGATGACTGAGTTCTCGCTGATCGTCAATCAAGTGGTCGAAGAGCAGCGCAGCTTCTGGCGCAACCGCACCAGAGCCGTCTTCAGCTTCGTGATGCCCGTGGCCTTTCTCGTGCTGCTCGGGGCGGCCAACCGCAACGACCACATTCACGGCGGCACCCGGTACGTGGCCTTCCTTGTCCCGGGCATGCTGGCGTGGGGAATCATCTCGACCACCTTCAACAACCTGGCTGTGAGCGGCGCCGTGCTCCGCGACACCGGCGTGCTCAAGCGACTGCGGGGGACCCCGCTGCCCCAGTGGGTGTGGCTGACGGCACGGCTGGCGTCGTCGGTGTTGAGCACCGCGGCGATGGTGGTGGTTGTGCTGATCGTGGGTCGCGTCGCCTACGGGGTCACCGTGCCGCTCCACACGGCGGGTGCCCTGATCGCCGGCATCGCCGCGGGCACGGTCTGCTTCTCGGCCCTCGGCATGGGGATCGTTCGCATCATCCCGAATGCCGACGCGGCCCCCGCCGTGACCGCTGGCGTGACGCTCCCGCTGCTGTTCATCTCCGGCGTGTTCAGTCCGACGACCGGCCTGCCGGCGTGGCTCGACCACCTGGCCAAGTTCTTCCCGATTCGGCCGCTCTCGGACCTGGTGCACGTCGGCTTCGGCGCCCACCTGCCGACGGGCAGCTCCCTCGGCAGCGAGTACCTCACCCTCGCCATCTGGACGTTCGTCGGAGTCCGCATGCTGCGCCGCTTCCTGCGCCGCGAGACTGTGGCGGCGTGAGCTACCTGCCCTGGGACAACCGCGACGGGCGGAGCCACTCCGTGTGGCTCCGCCGTGGCGCGCTCATCTGGTTCGCGTTCGCGGTGTTCCCCGTGAGCCAGGCCTTCCACAACCACCACAGCGGGCTCCATCTCGCCGCCGTGCTGGTCGCAGGGACGGCGTTCTTCGTGCTGTGGATCAGCCTGGTGATGCGCCGCACCCGGGTCGCATCGATGCCGGTGGACCTGGCCCTGTCGGGCGTCCTGCTCGTGATGGCGGTCGTGCTCTCGCTCACCAGCGGTGCCGACTGGATCGGCCTGTTCCCCTTCGTCGCCGTACGACTCGCGGTGTGCCTGCCTACCGAGCTGGCCGTGCCGGGCGTGGTCTTCGCCGGGTTGACGGGGTTCGCCACCGCGCTGGCAACGCCGGCCCGCCTCGGCGGCGCGTTCACGATCTTCCTCTCGAGCGTCGGTGTCGGCGTGCTGCTCATCAACATGCGACAGCTCCGCCTGGCCAACGCCGAGCTGGCGAGTGCGCGCGACGAGGTGGCGCGTCTGGCTGTGAGCGACGAACGCCTGCGCTTCGCGCGAGACATGCACGACCTACTCGGGCACAGCCTCACCGTCATCGCCATGAAGGGCGAGCTGGCGGAACGGCTTGTCGAGACCGACCCGGCTCGGGCCAAGGCGGAAATGGCATCGGTGACCGACGTGGCTCGCACCTCACTGGCCGACGTGCGCGCCGCCGTCAGCGGCTACCGCCGCCTCGAACTGGCCGCCGAGGTCGGTGGAGCGCGCGCCGCGCTGATGGCCGCGGGTATCGACGTCGACGTACGCGTTCCCGACGTCACGCTGCCCGCTGACGTCGAGGCAACGCTGGCCTGGGCGATACGCGAAGGCACGACCAACGTCGTGCGCCACAGTCACGCCAGCCACTGCGACGTGCGCGTCGTGGCGGGGCTGTCGGAGGCGTCGCTCGACATCGCCGACGACGGCAACGCCGATACGCCGTCGGCCCGCGAAGGCAACGGGCTGCGGGGCCTGCGTGAGCGAGTGGAACGGCTGGGCGGGTCCGTCGAAGCAGGGCCGCGCCCCGAGGGCGGGTTCCGCCTCCGCGTCGCCGTCCCCGTCACGTGATTCGCGTCCTGCTGGCCGAGGACCAGGCCATGGTGCGCGGTGCACTGGCGACCTTGCTGAACCTCGAGGCCGATCTCGAGGTCGTGGCCGAGGTGGCGCGGGGCGACGAGGTCGTCTCCGCCGCCGCCGCCGCCGAACCCGACGTGGCCGTGCTCGACATCGAGATGCCGGGCACGAGCGGCCTCGACGCATGCGCCGCCCTGGTGCGCGTCCAGCCCGCGGTGCGGGTGCTCATCGTCACGACGTTCGGGCGGCCGGGCTACCTGCGGCGCGCCATGGAGCCGGGTGCGTCAGGGTTCCTGCTCAAGGACGCGCCTGCCGGTCAGCTGGCGGACGCCATCCGCCGCGCCGTG
>JAFATL010000310.1 GCA_019243975.1 Actinomycetota bacterium
GTCGACCCGCCGGTCGGCGACTCCAACGTGACCATCACGCCCAACCCGGTGCCGCTGTCGTCGACCGGCGCGTTCGTGGCGACCCTCACGGTGAAGGGCGCGCTGCCGCAGGACGTGCTCAAGCCCGACACCTCGTTCGGGCCCAAGTTGCGTGGCCGCACCGTCTGTGGGCGTCAATGCGCGCTTCCCTGCCTCGGCCCTGACAATGTCCCGTGCGGCCCCCCGCCCAAGGTGGGGCCCATCGCATGCGGCCCGGGCACGGCCATCCAGGTCACCCCGTCGCCCCTCGTGGCCGACTCGAACGGCACCGCTGTCGGCACCATCAGCAGCGGTGGCGGGAGCTGCGTGGCCGGCACGTATCCCATCTCGGTCACGGAGACGGCGTCGCCGTTTCGCACCTTCACGGGCTTCCTCGTCCTCACCAACTGACGCCCTGCTCCGGCGAACCGGGGAACCGGCGCACCGGCGAACAGAGGGACCTCCCACCTCTGGGCACCGGTTGTGGAGGAACACCACGTAGACGGAGCGGGCCCCGAGCACGGATCGTCATAGGCATGGTCCGCACGAGGGGGCGCCGCGCAGCTGCTCGCGCCGCTGCGGCCGTGGTGCTCGTGCTCCTCACCGCCTGCGGCAGCACGGTGCAGAACCGGGCCGGCCTGCGCACGGCCGTCGGCGGCGACGGGCTGTCGGCACCCGACGGCACCTCGACCGGGGGCGGGGCGGCCGACCCCGGCGCCGTGGCGGCGGACGCCGGGCTCGGCGGCGGCGGGGTCACGGGAACGGGCAGCGCGACGTCGGGCGGCACCAAGGTGACGACCCGCGGCGGCACGTCGGGGACAGCCGACACCGTGGCGACAACGAAGGGGCCGCTGCCGAAGACGGGGCCGGGCTGGGACGAGAACTACATCTACATCGGCGTCACCACGCAGAAAGACGTGCAGCGCACGGCGCAGAGCCTGAACCTGGCCGGCCTCGATGCGGGCGACCAGGAAGGTGAGGCCAACGCCATCGCCGACGAGCTCAACCGCCGCGGCGGCCTGTTCGGGCGCAAGATCAAGATCGTCTTCCGCGACCAGAACACGGTGCAGACCGCGCAGGACCCCAACACGGTCGGCACCGCCACCTGCCGCTACTACACCGAGGACCGCCCCGTCGTCGCCGTGCTCAACCCGGTGACGCTGATGGACGTGACGAGCTTCCGCGGCTGCTTCGCCAAGGCCAAGGTGCCGCTGTTCAGCGCGTCGGTCGCCGCCGTCGACGCCAAGGTGGGTGCCGATCTGGCGCCGTACTTCTACCAAGCGGTCGCGCCGACGTGGGACGCGCTGGCGCCCGTGCTCGTGCGCGAGCTGCAAGGCCAGGGTTGGTTCAACGGCTGGAACGCCCGCACCGGCACGGCCATGCCCGGGCAGAAGGCGAAGGTCGGCGTCCTCGTCAACGACGACGAGGTGGGCGCGCGCGTCGCCGGCATCGTGACGCGCGCGCTGGCGTCGGTGGGCAACACCGACCCGGTGGTGTTCCAGTACACCGGCACCGACTTCTCCAGCGCCGTGCTGCAGTTCAGCGGACGCGGCGTGACCCACGTGATCGTCACCAGCGCCGATCTCCTCGGGTTCCAACTGTCGGCGTCGAGCCAGAGCTACCGACCGCGCTACGGCATCACGTCGTACAACGCGCCCCAGACGTTCCTCGAGAACAACGGGCCCAAGGACCAGCAACCGGGCTCCCTCGGCGTGGGGTGGTCGCCGTCGCTCGACACCAGCGACGCCAACGATCCCGGCGACACCAGCCCGGCCGAGCCGGAGTGCCTCAACATCTACAAGAAGGCGGGCCAGACCTTCGTGGGGAAGCGGCTCGCCGAAGGAGTGGCGTTCGCCTTCTGCGACGGGCTCCGCCTGATTGTGCAGGGCGCCCAGGCCGGCGGCGGCTTGAGCGGCGCGGCGATCTTCCAGGGCATCCAGCAGATCGCGCCGTCGTTCAACACCGCCTTCAGCTTCGCCAACGGCCTCGGGCCCACGCGGCTGTTCATCCCCGGAGCGGTGCGAAGGCTGGCGTGGGAGCCTTCCTGCTCGTGCTTCAGGTACGCATCCGCGGCCAACGCCAAGCTCTGAACCGGGCAACGGGCCGGTGAGAGCCGCCGTCATCTCGGCGCCCGGCGCCCTCGAGGTCACGACCGTGCCTGACCCGTCACCGGCCGCGGGCGAGGTCGTGGTCGAGATCGCCGCCGTCGGGATCTGCGGCACCGACCTGCACATCCTCGCCGGCGAGCACGGTCGGCTCCCTGTGATCCCCGGTCACGAGACGGCCGGCACGGTGGTCGCCGTGGGTCACGACGTCGACGGGTTGCGCGTGGGCGACCGCGTCGCCGTCGATCCGTCGTTGCCGTGCCGGCGGTGTCGGTTCTGCCGGCGAGGCCGCACCAACCTGTGCGAGACGCTGGGCGCGCTGGGCGTGACGGTCGACGGGGCGGCGGCCACCTTCATGCGAGCGCCCGCTTCCAATTGCGTCGTGCTGCCCGAGCACGTGGCGCTGGCAGGGGCGGCGCTGATCGAGCCGCTGTCGTGCGCGGTGCACGGCTACGACGTACTGGGCCCCCAGCCGGGCGCGTCGGTGCTGGTGTACGGCGCCGGCACCATGGGCCTGCTCATGGTCGCGCTGGCGGCGCGCACAGGCGCGGTGTCGGTCGACGTCGTGGAGGTCGACGCGG
>JAFATL010000339.1 GCA_019243975.1 Actinomycetota bacterium
ACCGTGCCGACGGGAATGGCGAGGGCGGCGGCGATCTCGTCGTAGGACTGGTCTTCCCACACGTAGAGCAGCAACGCGTCGCGCTCGCCGTGGGGGAGCGCGGCAATGGCGTCGACCACCGACGGCCACAACGTTGCCGCGTCGACCGCGTCGACGACGGCGTCGGACGCGTCGCTCTCGCGTGACGACGGTGTCGCGCGCGACGCGGCCAGCTCGGCGGTGGCCCGCAGGCGACGCGCCTCGGTGCGGCGGTGCTTGGCGAGCACGTTGGTGGCGATGCCGTACAGCCACGGCCGGGCGCTGGCGTAGGTGCAGTCGAACGTGGCCCGCCGTTCGAAGGCAATGCGGAACACGTCGCCGAGCAGTGGGTCGGCGTTGTCGTGGCCCACGCGGCGCACGAGGAAGCGGAAGAGCGCGCCGGCGTGCCGGTCGTACACCGTGCCAAACCGCGCCGGCACGTCGAGCGAGGCGGCGATCACCTCGGCGTCGCTGCCGGCCTCCTCCATGGACCTATCTTTCCCGCTCGCCCCTCCCGGTTCGCTACCGCCCAAGCAGTCGGCGGAGGGCCTCGTCCATCCGCGTCCACCGTTGGTCGTTCTCACCCACGATCCGGCTCAACCAGGTCCGCACCTCGTCGGCGTCGAGATCAGGGACGGCGGTTAGGACGTCGTCGATGTCGAGCCAGTCCTTGCGGCGGTCGAACACCGCCTTGCAGATCAGAAGATGTTCGGGCGCCAGAACGAGCAACTCCACATCCCCGAACGGCACCAGCCGAGCGGCGGCGCGCATTCGCCCGTGAAACGCGTCCGAGTCGAAGAACAGATCGATTGGCGTTCGCCCCCACCACGCACGCGTCTGGGCGTCGCGCTCGAGTGCTGCGATGCTCGCCGGCGTGGTCACGCCCAAGTCGACGATCGCATCGAAGACGGTTTTGTGCTGATCGACGGAAACGAAGACGTTGATGTCGAGGTCGATCGTGGCTCGAGGCTCGGCGTAGTACCCGAGGGCTATGGCGCCGCCGACCGCATGAGGAATGTCGGCACTATCGAGGGCTTCGTGGAGGGCGACCAGCTTCCTCGCGAGCCCCGGTTCGCTCACGCGGACCGGAGGCGCGGGAACTCCGACTGATCGGCGCGTCGGCGCGTCGGAATGGCATCGGCCAGGTCGAGAACGTCGAGAACAGCGGCCGCGCGCTCTTCCGCGGTCGCCGCGATCCACCTGGCCAGATCCGAGATGGAACCTTCGGATGTGAAGCCGGCCACGAGGAGGTCGGCGAGGGCGGGGGTCGGGCGCTGGCCGCGAGCCAATTCGGCGAGGAGTCGCGCCGCCAAGTCGTCGACGGGACGACGCGCCACGTCCGCGCCTGCGCGTCGCGCCGCCTGTCGCACGGATGCGCGGTCGAACGGCGTCTGCGCCCGGGCAGCGGCGCGGTCGAGGACGTCCTCGGTCAAGGCCGCAAAGGTCGCCAGCGACCGACTGCGGGGTCCGGTGGGCGTCGTGACCGACTCCCTGATCTCGAACCGGCCGTTCTTCCGTCGCGTTACATACGCCATAGTGGGTAGTATACCCACTAGATCGGGTTCTTGTCTCAGGTCGTCGGCACACTGGCGGCATGCGGAATTCTCCCGAGCCCTGGTACGCCCACGAGTTCCCCGATCGGCCGCTGGTCGAGGGGGCCTGGCTGTGTTGCTGCCTGCTGTGTGCGGCGTCGCTTGAGCGCTGCGGCGTGGAGGACTCGCACCGGCACATCGTGTTCCACACCGACGCGGAGCCGTTCGTGTGCGACGCCGGCTACGCCGCCTTCCACCGCACCGAGGAGCAGCTGCACGACATGCTCCGCTACCAGTGGGACGTGGGCGCCACGTGGATCACCGGTGTGTCCGTCGGGGCCCGGCCCGGCCGGGCCGTCTACGCCCCTGACCCTGGTGTGGCCTATCCGCGGCCGCACGACGAGTGGCCCGTGTGCAGCCACTGCGGGCCGGTGGCACGCGAGTCGCTCGCCCGGCCTGGGCTGCTCGCCCCGGCGACCCCACCACCTGAGCGCCGGAACGGGCTCCGCCTGCTCAGCGACGACGCGTTCGAGCCGCAGCCGCCGGCCGCTTGGTCGCAGCCGGCGCGGCCGCGGGTGCGGGCGCGCCGTCGGCGACCAACACCGGCATGAACAGCTCGAGGAAGCGCCCGAACAACGGGCCCAGCTCGGGGTCGAGGTAAGCGGAGGCGAGGAAACCCTCGGAGGCCGACTCGACGATTACGGCCACCTCTTCGACGGGGACGGCCAGCGTGATGCCCGCCTCCTCGGTGCGCTCCTCGATGAAGCGCACGATCAGGCCGCGCATCGTGCGCATGTGGGAGGCGTAGCGGTCCTGCACCTCGGGGTTGCGCAGCGCGTAGAGCCGGAACTCGAGCTCGAGCACGTAGTTGTCGCGGTCGCGCCCCCGCACGGCCTCCCAGATGTCGGCCACGGCGCCGGCGTCGAGCTCGGAGCCCTCGCTGCTGTCCATGCGGTCGGCGAAGGCGGCCAGGTTGACCTCGGTGCTGCGGTCGAAGACGGCGAAGAAGAGCTCTTCCTTGTCGGCGAAGTTCTTGTAGATGGCGCCGCGCGTGAAGCCGGCGGTCTCGGCGATCTCGTCGAGGGAGGCGGCGTGGAAGCCCCGCTGGGTGAAGACGTGGGCGGCGGCGTCGATGAGCGCGTCGCGGGTGAGCTGCCGGCGGCGCTCGGGTGTCCACTTCTCCACCGGCACGCTGGTCATTGTGTCTCTTGGCACCTTCCCTTGACTCCGGTGACCGCTAGCGTATCTTAGATACATGGCCGTATCTCGGAATCGGAGTCGACACCACCAGCCCGCTGCAGCCGATCCCACCGAGGTCGACGGGCGAGCGCAGGGCCGGCGGTGGCTGGCGGAGCAGGTGGCGTGGGAGAAGGTGCTCGAGCGCGTGCGGCAGCGGGCAGCCGACAGCACACTGTGATCGCTTGACCGCCACCTTCGACCCGTTCGAGCTGCAGGACACGATCCTCGGCGACGTGCGCGACCCGCACTCGGTGCTGGCCGCCGCCCGCAAGCGGGGCAACGTGCAGCCGGGCATCCCGGCCTTCATCACCGGGCAGGCGAGCAACAAGCCGATCGAGGCGGGCGCGCCGGTGTACACGGCCTACGGCCACGACGCCGTCACCGCCATCCTGCGCGACGGCGACACGTTCTCCTCGACCGCGTACGAAGAGGTCGTGGGGACGGTGATGGGCCACTCGATGCTCGAGATGGACGAGCCCGAGCACCGCACCCACCGCATGCTGGTGTCGCCGTCGTTCAGCAACCGCGCCCTTGCCCGCTGGGAGGAGAACCTCGTCCTCACGGTGGTCGACGAGCTGAT
>JAFATL010000120.1 GCA_019243975.1 Actinomycetota bacterium
ACCGAAGAGCTGCAGGGCATGGCCACCGCCGCCGACGACGTCGGTTGGCCGTTGGGTGAACACCAGGTGCTCAGCTGCTTCCACGTCATCTTCGGCGAGGAGTGGGCCCACCACCAGTACGCCGTCCGCGACCTCGCCGTCCTCGAACGGCGCGTCAGCCCCTGACGTTCACGGTGGCGGTTGCAGGACGCCGCAACGCTTGCGTTGAACTTAAGAACCCGTGACGAGGGGGAGCCGGCTGGGGCTGCTGATGGCCGTGGTGAGCCTGGTGGCGGGCCTGGCCCCGCACGTGGCCCGGGCCGCCGACCTGCCTGACCCGACCGATCCCGCGTCGGTGGTGAAGGCCATCCCGCAGGTCCCCCCGGACGCCGTGCCCCGTACCAACCCGGTGACCGACGCCACCGGCCTGGCCGGGTGCGACGGCCGCGACCGCACCGAGTGCCTGTTCCCGTTCCCCAATGACCGCTTCACCGTCGCCGACAGGGGCACGGCGACCGGCCGCCGGGTGAACCTGCCGTTGCTGGCCATGCCTCGCAACATTGCGGGCAAGCCCATCGACCCCAGCGAGCTCAACCGCAACGACGGGTTCAGCCCCGGCTCGATGATCCTCACCGTCGTGCCTGGCGTCGACCTCGGCAAGACCGGTGCCGCGCCCATCACCGACATGGCTCGGTCGCTCGACCCCGACCAGCCGATCGTGGTGCTCAACACCCGCACCGGCAAGCGGCACCCCTTCTGGGCCGAGCTCGACTCGAACGCGACCAACCCGGCCCGGCGGGCCCTGATCATTCGCCCGGCCGTCAACTTCGACGAAGGCACGCGCTACGTCGTTGCCCTGCGTCGCATGCGCGATGCCAAGGGCCACCTCATCCCTCCCAGCCCGGCGTTCCGGGCCGAGCGCGACGCCCGAAAGGGCACGGCCGGTCACATGGAATCGGTGTTCGCCTCGTTGGACAACGCGGGCGTCAACCGGCGCGACCTCTTCCTGGCGTGGGACTTCACCGTCGCCAGCCGCCAGAACCTCACCGGTCGCCTGCTCCACATCCGTGACGACGCCTTCGCATCGCTGCACGGCGGCGCACCGTCGTTCACCGTCGACACGGTGAGCGACTTCACGCCGGCGCAGAACCATGCGCTGCTGCGTCAGGTCCACGGGTCGTTCACCGTCCCCAACTACCTCAACACGCCGACCGGCTCGACCGGCTCGCGTTTCAACTACCTCGGCTCCAAGGACGGTTTGCCGACACGCCTGGGCGGCACGGCCACGCTGACGGCCAAGTACACGTGCAACATCTCGCGCGCCGCTGCCACCAAACCGGCGCGTCCCTCGCTCTACGGCCATGGCCTCCTCGGCAGCCAGGACGAGGTCAACGCCGGCAACGTGCAGACGATGGCGGCCACCCAGGACTTCATGTTCTGCGCCACCGACTGGATCGGCATGGCGACCGAGGACCTGCCGACGGTCGGGTCGATCCTCGTCGACGTGTCGAACTTCCCGGCCCTGGCCGACCGTTCGCAGCAAGGCATCCTCGACTTCCTCTTCCTCGCGCGCTTGATGAAGGACCCGCGCGCGTTCGCGTCCAACGCCGCCTTCCGCGCCAACGGGCGGTCGCTCATCGACACGTCGGCCGTGTACTACGACGGCAACAGCCAGGGCGGGATCATGGGCGGCGCACTCATGGCGGTGGCGCAGGACATCACCCGCGGCGTGCTCGGCGTGCCCGGCATGAACTACTCGACGCTGCTCAACCGCTCCGTCGACTTCGCCACGTACTCCGCCGTCATGTACAACGCCTACCCCGACAAGCTCGACCAGCAGCTCGTCTTCGCGTTGATGCAAATGCTGTGGGACCGGGCGGAGGCCGACGGCTACGCGCTCCACATGACGACACGGCCACTGCCCAACACGCCCGCCCACACCATCCTGATGACGCCTGCGGTGGGCGACCACCAGGTGGCGAATGTGGCCGCCGAGGTGGAGGCGCGCACGATCGGCGCGGCGGTGCACTGGCCTGCCGTGGGCGCGGGGCGCTCGTTCGACGTCACGCCCTTCTGGGGCATCGCCCGCATCCCTGCGTATCCGTACCGGGGGTCGGCCATCGTCATGTGGGACTCGCACAAGACGCCCGTCGCGCCGACGGGCAACGTGCCGCCGAGCGCGGGCCAGGATCCGCACGAGTACCCGCGTGCGCAGGCCGCCGACCAGGCGATGAAGTCGGCGTTCCTGCAGCCCGACGGCGCCGTCGTCGACACCTGCGCCGGCAAGCCCTGCTGACGGGCGCGGGCTAAGACTTCCCGGGTGGAGCCCTTCCGGGACGGCCTGCTGGCCGGCGTGCGCGTGCTCGACTTCAGCCTGTGGCGGCCAGGCCCGTACGCCACGCAGCTGCTGGCCGAGCTGGGCGCTGACGTGCTCAAGGTCGAGCCGCCCGGCGGCGACCCGATGCGGACCTACCCGGCGCTCTTCGCCAGCCTGAGTGCGAACAAGCGCAGCATTGCGCTGGACCTCAAGGACGACGCCGATCGGGCCCGCGCTCTCGAGCTGGCAGCCGACACCGACGTGGTCGTCGAGGGCTACCGGCCCGGTGTCGTCGACCGGCTCGGCGTCGGCTACGACGACGTGCGGGCCGTGAACCCGTCGGTCATCTACTGCTCGGTGTCGGGCCTGGGCCAGGACGGCCCGCTGCGGCTGGCCCCCGGTCACGACCTCAACTACCAGGCGTGGGCCGGCGCGCTGTCGCCTGAGGGCGGCGAGCCGGTGGCCTCGAAGCTGCCGATCGCCGACCTGGCGGGGGGCATGGCCGCAGCGTTCGCCATCGTGGCCGCCGTCGTTCGCCGCCAGCGCACCGGCGAAGGAGAGCGCGTCGACGTGGCCATGGCCGACGTGCTCGCCACCTGGACGGGCGCCGAACGGCCGCAGGCGCAGGGTACGGATCCCGACGCGCGCGGCGTTCCGGGCTACGGCACCTTCGTCACGGCCGACGGTCGCTACCTCGTGCTCGGCGTCCTCACCGAGCAACATTTCTGGGCCGCGTTGTGCGACGTGCTGAAGCTCGAACGCGTGCGCGACGTCGGCTTCACCGAGCGCTTGGCGCGGCAGCGCGAGCTCCAGGGCGCGGTGGCGGACGCCATCGCGGCGCGCCCGCGCGATGAGCTCGTGCGCGAGATGCAGGCGGCCGACGTCCCGGTTGCGCCCGTGCTCGACCGCGACGAGATGCTCGCCCTCGATCACTTCCGCGCCCGTGGCGTCTCGACCGCCGACCCGTGGGCCGACCCCGCCGTCGGCTATCCCGTTCGGCTCCAGCACCACCCGGCCGGCCGGGCCACGCCGCCGCCGGCACTCGACGAGCACCGGGGCGCGAGCTTCCGGCCTCGCCCCGAGCCGCCTGGTTAATGTTCCTCTCATGGCACCGCGGCGGAAGAAATCGGGCGACGACTTCGGGCCGCGCATGGCCGACGCGTACACGTCAAAGGGCGCGTCGATCGTGCTCGGCAAGGCAGTGCTGGGCGACACCGTGTACCCCGACGCCGTCGTGCGCGTGCCCACCGCCATGTGCAACCGGCACGGCCTGATCGCGGGCGCGACCGGCACCGGCAAGACGAAGACGTTGCAGGTCATGGCCGAACAGCTCTCGAGCTTGGGCGTGCCCGTGTTCGCAGCCGACATCAAGGGCGACCTGTCGGGACTCATGCGCCCGGGCGAGAAGTCCGACGCCGTCGGAACGCGCGTCGACCAGCTCAAGATCGACTGGTCGCCGTCGGGACACCCGGTCACGTTCCTGTCGCTTGGTGGCATCGGGCCCGGTGTGCCGGTGCGCGCCGCCGTCTCGGCGTTCGGGCCCGAGCTGCTGGCCAAGGTGCTCGGGGCCAACGACACGCAGACGTCGTCGCTCTCGCTCGTGTTCCGCTACGCCGACGAGAAGGGCCTCGGGCTCCTCGACCTGGCCGACCTGCGGGCGGTATTGCAGTACCTCACCAGCGACGAGGGCGAGCAGGAGCTCAAGGGCATCGGCGGCTTGGCCGCGTCGACGGCGGGAGTGTTGCTGCGCGACATCATCCAGCTGGAGGACCAGGGTGCCGAGGCGTTCTTCGGCGAGCCCCAGTTCGACGTGGCCGACCTGCTGCGCACGACGCCCGAAGGCGCAGGCGTCATCTCGTGCCTCGAACTGGCGGCGACCCAGGACAAGCCCAAGCTCTTCTCGACGTTCCTCATGTGGCTGCTGGCCGAGCTGTTCCACCACCTGCCCGAGGTGGGCGACCTCGACAAGCCCAAGCTCGTCTTCTTCTTCGACGAGGCGCACCTGCTGTTCGAGGACGCGTCCAAGGCGTTCCTCGACCAGGTGGCGCAGACAGTGCGGCTGGTGCGGTCGAAGGGTGTCGGCGTGTTCTTCGTGACCCAGTTGCCAGACGACGTTCCCGAGGACGTGCTGGCGCAGCTCGGCAACCGTGTGCAGCACGCGCTGCGAGCCTTCACGCCGCGCGACGCCAAGGCACTCAAGGCGGCGGTCACGACGTACCCCAAGACCGACGACTACGACCTCGAGGAAGCGCTCACGCAGCTCGGCATCGGCGAAGCGATGGTGACGATGCTGTCGGAGCGCGGCGCGCCGACACCGGTCGTGTGGACGCGGATGGTGCCGCCCACGTCGTTGATGGCGGCCATCGGCGATGACGACATCGGCAAGGCCGCCAAGGACAGCTCGATCTGGTCGAAGTACGCGGAGGAGATCGACCGGGAGTCGGCGCGTGAGCTGCTCGCCGCCAAGATGTCGGCCGCCGCGCCCGAGGGCGAGAAGGTCGACGCGCCCAAGGGCGACGGCGGCGGCAAGGCCAAGAAGGTCGAAGGCGTCGTGACCGGTTACCTCAAGTCCCAGGAGGGCAGGCGGATGATCACATCGGTGGCGCGCGGCGTGTTCGGGATGCTCACGAAGCGATGAACGCGCGACGGGGGATGTGGACAACCGCAGTCGTGCTGCTGGCGTTGGTCGCCGGCGCGTGCGGCTCGAGCTCGGGTTCGAGCAGCAGCGCCACGACCGCCAGCACGACGACGAGTACCACCCGGCCACCGTTGCCCGACGGCGCGTGTGTCGTGCGCATGTCGATCCCGGGGCCCGAGCAGGGCGGGTCGGAGACGGCAATCGTCGACTCCCACTTCCCGAGCACCGGCGTGACGATCGCGGTGAAGTACAAGTCGACGACGTCGAACTATTCAGGGCAGCTCAACGGCGACTCCCACGCCGAGATCACGTTCTCGATCGGCCACCCCACCGCCAACTTCCCGGTGCAGGTGACCGCCTCGGTGAACAACGGTCAGGAGTCGTGCACGTCCACCTTCACCCCCCACTGAGCCCCGCCCCCCGGCTTACTGGCCGGGGCAGACGGTCACGTCCTGGGCTCCCACCGTCACGGTGTAGCAGGGGCCTGCCGAAGCGGACGGTGCCGCCAGGAGGAACAAGGCCGAAGCAGCGGCGAACGCACCGAATCCGATCTGGATGCGGCGGAGAGTGGAACGCATGGAGTGGCCTCCTTGTGTTGGGGACTGCCTCTCTACGAACCGGTATCGGCCTGATTACAGAGAGGGATAAGTTCGCTACGCTGAGGGACTGCTGGGGGCGCGGGGCG
>JAFATL010000277.1 GCA_019243975.1 Actinomycetota bacterium
GCCGAAGAAGTGCTCCCAGTCGTGCTCGTGGCAGCGGTAGGTCGCGTTGGGGAACACCACCGCGCCCTTCGACGTGGCCCACCCCACGTGGTCGAAATGCAGATGCGTGAACACGACGTCGGTGACGTCGGCGGGGGTGACGCCGAACGTCGCCAGGTTGTCGATGAACATGCCACCCTTGAAGGGCGGCGCGTCGATGAGCCCGACGCCGGTGTCGACCAGCGCCACGGTGTCGCCGTGGCGCACGAGGAAGCCGCCCAGCGCCATCTCCAGCTGACCGTCGTCGCGGAGCAAGTCGCGGTGGGGCGTCCAGTCGTCCTCACTGGCGCCCTTGCCGCCAATGGCGTCGACGCCGTCGAGGTAGGCGGCGGTGGGCGGCAGGAGCGCGGTGCCGTCCATCACCTGATCGATGCGCAGCTCACCCACGTCCATCAGTCGGCCACTCCTGTCTCGCCGGCGATCTTGGTCGGCCGGATGCGAATGAGGATCTCGCCGCGGACACCGTTGCGCGCGCCGTACTCCTCGGCCCGGTCGGCGCCCATGTAGCGGCCGCCGATCCGCGTGGCCCAGTGACGCAGCTGCTCGAGGTCGTCGGACAGCGTCGCCTCGCCCTCGACCAGCACCCACGCGAACGGCGGCCTCTCGTCGTCGAAGCACAGCGCCACCCGTGGGTCACGCACGAGCGCCTTGTGCTTGAGCGAGCCCTCGCGGGTCATCGTCACGATCTCGGTGCCGTCGACGTCGACCCACACCGGCGCCACGTGGGGCGCGCCGTTGGCCTTGACCGTGGCCAACTTGGCCGTCCGCGGGGCGGCGACGACGAATGCCAGGCATTCCTCCTCCGACATCCGAGGCATGGCAGTGCCTACCATGAACCGCAGTGAAGGGCGACCGAGTCGAGGTGCTGGTCGACGTCGGCGGAGGCAGTACGCAGACGTTCGACATCGAGGCGACCAAGGCAGGCCGGCGCGTGGAGGTCACCTCCGGCCGGGGCATGGTCGAGGTGACCGAGGTGACCCGGGCGGGCACGCCGGTGCGGTCGGCCAGGTTCATGTCGACACGTGTCGTGGCGCTGGTCGAACACCCGTCGGATGACGGCGAGGACGACGGCGGCCCGTCGCGCGCATCACGCCCGCGCGTCGCGCCCGAGAACCAGACCAGCCTCGGCCTCGACGGCTGAGGACTCAGCTGGCGTCGGCGATCTCGACCTCGACGGCGACCTCGTCGCCTTCCTGCCAGACCAGTTCGGCGATGGAGCCGGCTTCGCGGAGGTCGGTCTCGACCTGCTGCAGCAGGCCGAGGGCCTGGGTCGGTGCGGTCACCACGGCCCTGGCGACGGCGGCGCGCATCGAAAGCTGACGTTCGGTCTTGGCCCGCCGCACCTGGGTGAGGACGAGGGCGGCGACAGACAGCATCTCGGGGTCGGCGCCGTCAGCGGCGGCCGCCCGCAGCTCACCATCGTCGGGCCACGACGAGCGATGCACCGAACCCTCCTGCCACCACGACCACACCTCCTCGGTGACGTAGACGAGGAATGGCGCGAACAACCGCAGCAGCGTCGACAAGGCGATGCGCAGCGCCGTTGACGCGGACGCCGCCGCCGGACCCTCGCCGTACGCACGGGCTTTGACCAGCTCGAGGTAGTTGTCGCAGAACGACCAGAAGAACGCCTCCGACACCTCGAGCGCCCTGGCGTAGTCGTAGGCGTCGAAGCCCTTCGTCGCGTCCGCCACGGTGTCGGCCAGGGCGGCGAGCATGGCGCGGTCGATCGGCTCGGTGGCGGACGCATCGTCACCGGCGTCGCCGAAGCCGAGTGCGAACTTCGACGCGTTCAGCACCTTCATGGCCAGCCGTCGCCCGACCTTGAACACGTTGGGGTCGATCGTGGCGTCGCGGCCCGGCTTCGCACCGCCGGCCCAGTACCGCACCGCGTCGGCGCCGTGTTTCTCGATCAACCCGAAAGGCGTGTCTTCGGCGTTCTGGGCTGACTTCGAAAGCTTCTTGCGGTCGGGGTCGGTGACGAACCCGGAGATCGCCGTGTGCGCGAAAGGCAGCTGGCCGAAGTGCATCTCGCCCCGGACCATCGTGTAGAAGAGCCAGGTCCGGATGATGTCCTGCCCTTGGGGGCGCAGGTCCATCGGGAACACGCGCGAGAACAGGTCGTCGTCGCGCTGCCAGCCGGACACGAACTCGGGGCTGAGTGACGACGTCGCCCACGTGTCCATCACGTCGGGGTCGCCGATGAAGCCGCCGGGCTGGTTGCGCTGCGCCTCGGTGTACCCGGGCGGCACGTCGGTCGACGGGTCGACGGGCAGCGCGTCGGTCGGCGCGCTGATGGGCGACTGCCAGTCGACTTCGCCGTCGTCGCCGACGGGGTACCAGATGGGGAAGGGCACGCCGAAGAACCGCTGCCGCGTGATGTTCCAGTCGCCCTGCAGGCCCTCGATCCAGTTCTGCAGGCGCACACGCATGAACTCGGGGTGGAACTGGAGCTCGTCGGCCCGCTTCATCAGGTCGGCCTTCGGCGGGAATTTGATGAACCACTGGCGCGTGGTGATGATCTCGAGGGGGCTCTTGCCGTTCTCCCAGAACTTCACCGCGTGGGTGATCGGGCGGGGTTCGTCGACCAGGTCGCCCGACTCTCGCAGCATCTCGACGATGCGCCGCTGCGCCTGCTTCGAGGTCCTGCCGGCCAGCTCGTCGTAGCGCGCTTGGACCTCCGGGTCGTCCCACGTGACGGGAACGAGGCGACCGTTGCGCCCCATGACACTGCGCACGGGCAGGCCCAGCTCCCGCCACCACGTCACGTCGGTCTGATCGCCGAACGTGCAGATCATGGCGATGCCCGTGCCCTTCTCCGGGTCGGCCAGCTCGTGGGCGACGACCGGCACCTCGACGTTGAAGAGCGGGGTGCGCACGGTCGTGCCGAAGCGCGGCTGGTAGCGCGCGTCATCGGGATGGGCGACGAGGGCGACGCAGGCGGGGATCAGCTCCGGCCGCGTCGTGTCGATCTCGATGTCGGAGAACTTGATCTTGTGGTACGCCCCGGGCAGTTCCTTGTCGACGAGGTCGGCCTGGGCCAGCGACGTCTGGAAGTCGACGTCCCACAGCGTCGGCGCTTCGACCCGGAACGCGTCACCGCGCTCGACCAGTTGCAGGAACGCGAACTGCGACGTGCGGGTGACGTCCGGGGCGATGGTGCGGTACAGGTAGTCCCAGTCGACCGACAGCCCAACGGTGCGCCACAGCCGCTCGTATTCCGCCTCGAAGTCCTCGACCAGGCGGGTGCACAACTCGACGAAGTTGGGCCGCGACACCGGGATCGGATCCTTCGGCGGTTTGGCCGGCGGCTCGAAGTTCTCGACGTAGGGGAGCGTCGGGTCGCAGATGACGCCGTAGTTGATCTGCGTGCGCCGCTCGATGTTCAGGCCGTTGTCGTCCCACCCCATCGGGTAGAAGACCTCCCAGCCCGTCATCCGCTTGTACCGGACCATGAAGTCGGTGTGGGTGTAGCTCCACATGCTGCCCGGGTGCAGGTGGCCGCTCACCGTCGGGGGCGGCGTGTCGACCGAGTAGATCTGCTCGCGCGTCTTGGTGCGGTCGAACGCGTAGGTGCGCTCGTCCCGCCAGCGGGCGAGCCACTTCTCTTCGAGGCCCTCGAGGACCGGTTTCTCGGGAACAGGCGACATGGTCCGGGTAACGGTACCGGCTGGGCCGAGCCCTCCCCGCCGCCCTTTTCGTGTTCTGGCCAGCAGATCCGGTCAGAACCTTGCGGATCCGCTGGCCAGAACCGCCGCTCCGGGGTTCAATGAGCTCTGGGGGGAGCACATCGTGAGTGGACCAGCGCAGGATGAGTCGTCCGTGGCGGGGACACCGGATGACTACGACCGCGCCGTCGAGGACTCCGAGCTCGCCCTCGCGCTGATCGACCTCGGCGACTTCGCCGTTCGGGCCATCAGCTGCGGTGCGCTCAAGCGGCTTGGCCTCGCGACCGACGACGTCGTGGGCCAGCCCGTTCTCGACCTGGTGCGGCGCGACGACCGACCGGCAGCGGCGGCCGCGCTCGAAGTGTTGAGCAACGGCGCCGTCGACTTCTACCGGGCCCACCGCCCGTTGCACGCGCCGGCCGGTCGGCAGCCGCTCGGAATCGAGTGGCTCCACGCCTTCGAGGTCGGCGAGCATCGGTTGGCTTTGGCAGAGGCGGCGCACGCGGACGACCGAGAGCACAGTCCGCTGGCTGCGTTCCTCGGCCGCGACCTGGGCGTGTTGGCGATCGGCGCCATGAACGCCGACGGCGTGGTCACCGCCATGAGCACCGACGTCGACACGTTCCTCGGACTCAAGCCCGCGGATCTCGTCGGCCGGCCACTGCTTGGTGCCGTCGCGCACCGCGACGTTCAACGGCTGTTGGATGCCGCCGGCGCCTCGCAGCAACGCTCGGTAGGAGTGTCGATCAAGATGCGGAACGGTTCCGGCCACTGGCAGCACGTCTGCCTGTTGTTCACGTCGTTGGCGGCCGGAGGCGAGCAGTGGTTCATCCTGGCGCCTGAGCAGGACGGAGCCTCCGATGCCGAGCGGGCCAAGAAGCTCGAGCACCACCTCTGGAAGATCGCCGCCGAAGTCGAGGCCAGCGGCCTTCTCCAGCGCACGATGCCAGTACCGAACGTCAGCCGGCTGCCGCATATGAACGCGCTCACATCCCGTCAGTGGGAGGTGCTGAGCCGGCTGGTGCGCGGTGAGCGGGTGCCGACGATCGCCGGCGAGCTCCACGTCAGTCAGAGCACGGTACGGAACCACTTGGGGGCGATCTTCGAGCGGTTCGGCGTTCATTCCCAAGCCGAGCTGCTGCAGGTGCTGCAATCCGCACCTGGCGCGTCTACCGGTCCGTCCGCCTGAACGGACGAACCGTCGATGGTGTAGGCGGCCGCCGGGCCGCATCCTCGGCGAATGTCGCACGACCGCGCCCTCGGGCCCAATGCCGACGTCGCTTCGGTTGCCGACCGGATGCTGTCGCCGGTAGCGATCATCGACGGGAACAGCACGCTCCTGTACATCAACTCGGCCGGCGCCCGGGCCATTGGGCGGGAGGCGAGAAGGCTCGTCGGGCGTCACATGCTCGAGCTCATCCACCGCGATGACCGCGCCCGCGTCCGCGAAGAGCTGCGGCGCGTTGTTGCCGACTGCGGGGAGGGTGGGACGACGACCTACCGGCTGCGGGCGGGTTCGTCGGGGGCGTGGCGGACGTTCGAGTCCACCGTCGACAACCTGATCGACGACGAGCGGATCGGCGGAATCCTCGTCGCCAGCCGCGACATCTCCGACCAGGTCGCTCGCGAGCGCATGTTGCACGAGGCTGCCTACCGCGACGCCCTTACTGGTCTGCCAAACCGGAACGAGGTCAACGAGCGGCTCGGCGATCTCGTGAGGACAGAAGGACCGCTGGCGCTGGCGTTCGTGGACGTGGACCGGTTTGCCCTCGTGCGTCACTCTCTCGGCCACTCCATCGCCGACACCGTGGCGCGGGTTGTGGCCGAGCGGGTGCGGACTGCCGTTCCCGCCACGATGCTCGTCGGCCAGTACAGCGGCGACATGCTGGCCCTCCTCCTCACCGGCCAAGCCGCCAACGACGCCCGCGAAGTGTTGTGGCGGGTGCTGCATCGAGTGAGCGAGCCGCTGTTCGTGGGCGGCCACGAGCTGCGCCTGTCGGTGAGTGCGGGCGTGGCCAGCCGCTGCGCGGCATCGACATCAGACTCGCTGCTTCGGGACGCCGGTCTTGCCCTCCACCGGGCGAAGACCCAGGGCGGCGGGCGATTGCAGTTGTTCGAGGGCAGCATGCGCGAGTCGGCCGTCGAGCGCCTCGAGTTCGAGGCCAATATGCGGCACGGCCTCGCCAACGGGGAGTTCTCGCTGGCGTTGCAACCGATCGTGTCGCTGCCCGGCGGCGAGCCCATCGGCTCGGAGGCGCTCCTGCGGTGGCGGCACGGCGACCGGGACATCCCGCCGGACCGGTTCATCCCCATCGCCGAGGAAACCGGGTTGATCGTGCCCATCGGCGACTGGACGATCGACCAGGCCGCCCGCATTGCAAGGGATGCGCCGGGCGGACGCGTCACGGTGAATCTGTCGGCCCGCCAGTTGGCCGCGCCCGACCTCCCCGCTCGCATCGCGCGCATCCTGGCTGCCCGCCATACCAGCCCCTCGATGATCGGCTTCGAGGTGACTGAGACCCTGCTCATCGAGCACTTCGCCTACACAGCCCAGGTGCTCAGCCAGATCCGGGACCTCGGCTGTCGCGTCGGCCTCGACGACTTCGGCACCGGCTACTCGTCGCTGGCCTACCTGCGACGGCTCCCCATCGACTTCGTGAAGATCGACGGCTCGATCACCGCCGACATCGATGCCGATCTACAGGCGCGCGCCATCCTCGGCGCCATCCTGGCCATGGCCGATGCACTTCACCTCGATGTCGTGGCCGAGGGCATCGAGACGCAAGGTCAAGCGGACACGCTCGTGGCGCTCGGCTGCCGGCAGGCGCAGGGTTTTCTCTTCGGCCGGCCGCAGCCGCCTGACTGACCCTCTGGACCGGCGCCTTGGGGCTGCCCACGGACAGTCAGAGCCCTTGTTTTTCGAGCCAGGTAAGCGACGCCTCAGCCACCTCTTGCCACCCTGAATCGATGGTCAACGAGTGGCCGCGGTCGGCGAACTCCATGGTGTCGGTGACGGCGGCTGAGTGCTTGTACTGCTGGGCCGTGGCTTTGGTGACCGACTCAGGAACGGTGTGGTCCTCGCCGCCCATCACGAGCAGCAACGGGCCGCGTTCGTCGTTGTCGGTGTCGACCTTGGAGGCCGCGTGGGGTGAGAAGTTGGCGGTGGCGGCTTCGAACAGAGGCCGGGCTGGTCCGGGGACGGCCCACCGGTCGAACAGCTCGTCGGACTCCTCTTTGGTCACCGCGTTGCCGAAGCTGTAGCGAAACTGCTCGGCGGTCAGGCTCACTGTGCGGTGCCGGTTGGCGGGGTTCTTGAACACCGGCAACGTCGCCCGGAGGGCAGACAGCGGCGTGCGAAGTACGCCCTTGATCTGGGCGGCATCGATGGCGACGGCGGCGGCCGCCCGCCCCTCGCCCAGCAGCTTCTCGGCGAACAGACCGCCGAATGAGTGCCCGACGATGATCGGAGGGTCGTCGAGGGCTTCGATGATCGACCGGTAGTGCTCGACGATCTCCTCGATGCCCTTGCCGGCCAGGGCGTCGGGGTTCGACCGGGCGGCGTCGACGGTTGCCGGTTCGTCGGGCCACCCCGGGGCGGTCGTGTGATACCCGTGGCGCGCAAAGAGGTCGCTCCAGGCAGCCCACGATGTGGGGTGAAGCCAAAGGCCGTGGATGAACAGCACCGGGTGCGTCTTCTCTGCCATGTGGGATCCCTTCCTCGTGATCCCCGGAGTGTCGGCGCGATTGACGGGCCGTCGAATCCACGAAAACCCGTAGTCCCAGGACGACGAGCCTCAGGTCGGGGTCCCGGGCGAAGACCGGGCCGGCAAGGCGTGCTTGAGCTGCCGTCGGGACGTGACGGCGAGCTTTCGGAAGACCTTGCGCAGGTGGTATTCGACCGTGCTCGTCCCGATGAAGAGCTGAGCGGCGATCTCCGCGTTGGTCGCGCCGTCCGCCGCGAGCTGGGCGACGTGCTCCTCCTGGGGCGTGAGGTCTGTCGAGGTCTCGACCGTGCGTTTGCGGGCGCGCTCGCCGGTTGCCTGCAGCTCGTCGCGTGCCCGGGCCGCGAACGCCTCGACACCCATGGCATCCAAGCTGTCGATCGCGTGCCGGAGGCAATCCCGGGCGTCAGTGCGGCGCTTCCGGCGTCGCAGCCACTCCCCGTAGACGAGGCGCGCACGCGCCGCCTCAATGGCAACGCCAGCCGAACTCAGGCGGTCGATGGCCTCCTGGTAGAGCGGCTCGCCGTCGTCGTCGGCGATGAGCGCTTTGGCACGCGCCAACA
>JAFATL010000225.1 GCA_019243975.1 Actinomycetota bacterium
TCATCGAGGCGGCCAGCCAGGGCGCGTGGCGCGACCAGGAGTCGATGACGAGCTTCTACCAGCCCGACGACGAGATGGCCGGCCTGCCCGAGATGGGTCTCGTCGGCCGCCAGCTGTGGGAGCAGTCGGGGCTCACGCCCGCCGACATCCAGACGGCCGTCATCTACGACCACTTCACGCCGTTCGTGCTCGTGCAGCTGGAGGAGCTCGGCTTCTGCGGCCGGGGCGAGGCCAAGGACTTCGTCAGCGGCGGCAACATCGAGTTGGGCGGCGGCTTGCCCATCAACACCCACGGCGGGCAGCTCGGCGAGGCGTACATCCACGGGATGAACGGCATCGCCGAGGCCGTGCGCCAGATTCGCGGCACGTCGTACAACCAGGTTCCCGACGTCGAGCACGTGCTGGTCACCGCCGGCACCGGCGTCCCCACGAGCGGCCTCATCGTCGGCCGCGACAACTAGTTCAGGAGATCGCAATGCCCGAAGCCGTCATCGTCGAAGCCGTTCGCACGCCGATCGGCAAGCGCAACGGTCTGCTGTCGGGGCTGCACCCGGCCCAGATCCTCGGCGCCGCCCAGGCCGAGCTGGTGAAGCGAGCGGGCATCAAGCCCGAGCAGGTCGACGAGGTCGTCGGCGGCTGCGTCACTCAGGCAGGCGAGCAGGGCAGCAACGTCACGCGCAACGCGTGGCTGAGCCAGGGCCTGCCGTTCACCACCGCGGCGACGACCGTCGACTGCCAGTGCGGGTCCGCCCAGCAGGCCAACCACCTGGTGGCCGGTCTCATCACCGCCGGCGGCGTCGACATCGGGATCGCGTGCGGCGTCGAGGCCATGAGCCGCGTGCCGCTGGGCGCCAACGTCTACAACGGCCCGGGCACGTCCCGCCCGCCGGTGTGGCCGCTGGACGACCCGGCCGAGAGCCAGTTCGACGCGGCCGAGCGCATCGCCAAGAAGCGCAACCTCAGCCGCGAGGACCTCGAGTATCTCGGGTTGGCGTCGCAGACCAACGCGGCCAAGGCGTGGGCCGAGGGCCGCTTCGACCGCGAGGTCATGACGATCGACGCACCCGTGCTCGACGCCGAGGGCAAGCCCACCGGCGAGACGATCGAGGTGAGCAAGGACCAGGGCCTGCGCGAGACCACCGCCGAAGGCCTGGCGAAGCTCAAGCCGGTTGTGGAGGGTGGGCTGCACACCGCCGGCACGTCGTCGCAGATCTCCGACGGCGCCGCCGCCGTGCTGTGGATGTCGGCCGACAAGGCCAAGGAGCTCGGACTCAAGCCGCGCGCCCGCCTGGTGGCGCAGGTGCTCGTCGGCTCCGATCCCACCTACCTGCTCGACGGCCCCGTCGACTCCACCGAGAAGATCCTCAAGCGCACCGGCATGTCGATGCAGGACTTCGACCTGTTCGAGGTCAACGAGGCGTTCGCATCGGTCGTGATGTCGTGGGCCCAGGTGCACAAGCCCGACATGGACAAGGTCAACGTCAACGGCGGCGCCATCGCCCTTGGCCACCCGGTCGGGTCCACCGGCAGCCGGCTCATCACCACCGCCCTGCACGAGCTCGAGCGGCGTGACGGCAACCTGGCGCTCATCGCCATGTGCTGCGGCGGCTCCCTCGCCACCGCGTCGATCCTCGAACGCATCTGACGCGCACCCGTTGACCATCGACGACGGCCCCCGGCTCTACCCGAGCTTCGCCTTCGCGCCCGCCGACCTCCCGCCCGACGAGAAACGTCGCCGGGCCAAGAAGGTCGAGCTGGTCGCGGGAGCGCGCCGGCTCGTCGAGAAGATCGCCCTGCTCGACGTGTCGACGGCCGACGAGGCCGAGCTCGACGCCGTGCTGGCCGAGCTCAACGCGCTGAACGAGCACGCCGACCCGCTGGCCGACTTCCGCGCCACCGGTCTCAACGGCGCGCCCGGCTGGGCGTCGTTCCTCACCCAGCGCAGCCCGATCAGCGGTCAGCTCAACCCGGTCGCTGCGCCGCTCAACCTGGAGAGCGACGGCACGATCACGCGCGGGTGGGCGATCTTCGACGGCCAGTACGAAGGGCCGCCGGGCACGGTGCACGGCGGCGTGGTGGCGGGCGCGTTCGACGAGCTGCTCGGTGTGGCCCAGGCGGCGTCAGGCACGGCAGGCATGACCGGGCGCTTGACCATCAACATGCGCCGGCCCAC
>JAFATL010000394.1 GCA_019243975.1 Actinomycetota bacterium
CCCGTCGACCGGTAAGGGGAGGCAGGGCCGTCTCGCTTCGTCCTTCTCGTTCGTTAACCCTTGCGATGACCGAGATCGTGGACCACCGGCGGACTGCCCCAGCTGACCTGGAGGCGGGGCCGCATCCGACACTGGTTGCCGCGGCCGCGCCCGATCTCACGGCGCCGCCTCGGCGCGTCGTCGTCCGCCGGGCCCGGCTCCTCACGGTCGCGACCATCCTCGTCGACCTGGCTGCCGTCGCCTTGGCCTACGGCTTCTCGTGGACGCTGCGCGGTCAGTCGTGGTGGGCCCGTGAGCACACCCACGTCGTCATCGGCGCCCGGGCCGCCTTCCTCACCCTCCCCGTGTGGGTGATCGTGTTCTCGGCCTACGGCCTCTACAACCGGCGTGAGCTCACGGCCGGATCCGAAGAGGCCCGTCGGCTGTTCCGCGCCGTCGCCGTGAGCGGCGTCGCCGTGGTGATGGTGACGTTCGCGCTCAAGATCTCGGTGCCGCGCGGCTGGATCCTCACTGTGAGCCTGCTCGGCCTGCTGTTCGTCGGCATCGGCCGCTTCGCCGTGCGCGACGCCATTCGCCGGCTGAGCACGCGCGGTTTCCTCGCCACCTCCGCGGTGATCGTCGGCACCAACGACGAGGCGCGCACCATCGCCCGCTCGCTCGCCCGCAACGGGTGGCTGAGCTACGGCGTCCTCGGCTTCGTCAGCGTGGCGCCCGACCACCCGCCCACCGTCGACGGTCGTCCCGTGCTCGGCTCGGTCAACCGCATCGCCGACATCCTCCTCGAGACCGGCGCCGGTGCCGTCATCATCTCGGGCACGGCGGTGGGTGCCGACGGCCTGATCGAGATCGACCAGGCCCTGCAGCCCTTCCGGGTCGAGGTGCGGTTGAGCCCCGGTCTCCCGCACGTGTCGCCATCCCGCATCACCGTGCGCCCCCTCGACGGCATTGCGCTGCTCTCGCTCGACCGCCGCGAGCTGCGCCGCTGGGACGCCACCGTGAAGCGAGCGTCTGACCTCATCGGCGCGGGGGCCTTGATGGTCTTCGCCGCCCCCGTCATGGGCGTGCTCGCCCTGGCGGTACGCCTCACCAGCCCCGGCCCTGCCTTCTTCCGGCAGGACCGCGTGGGCAAGGACGGCAAGCACTTCCGCATGTACAAGATCCGCAGCATGGTCGCCGACGCCGAGGACCAGCTCGAGGAGCTCGAGAAGTCCCACGGCGCCGACGGTGTGCTGTTCAAGATGCGCCAAGACCCTCGCGTCACGAGGGTCGGGAGCGTCATTCGACGCTGGGGTCTCGACGAGTTGCCGCAGCTGATCAACGTGCTGAGGGGCGACATGAGCCTGGTGGGCCCCCGGCCTGCCCTGCCGCGTGAGACCGCCAAGTACACCGACCGCGTTCGCGCCCGCCTGCGCGTCAAGCCCGGCCTTACCGGCCTGTGGCAGGTCAACGGTCGCCACGAGCTGTCGTTCGACGACTACATCCGCTACGACCTGTTCTACGTGGAGAACTGGTCGATCGGCCTCGACCTCTACGTGATCGGCAAGACCCTCCCGGCCCTCCTCACCCGGAGGGGCTCCTACTAAGTAGGGAGCTACAGGGAGCGGCGGAGGCGGCGGACGCCGAACGCCAGCATCAACAGCGTCACCGCGGGGATCAGCATCGACGTGCCGCCGGAGTGGGCGAGGCCCGTGGTGCCGGCCGTGCCGCTGCCGGCGGCACCGACGCCCGATGACGGTGTGGTGGTCGCCGTCGAACCGGCGACTGCGGCGCTGGTCGTCGTCGTGGGCGCCGCCGTGGTCGTCGGTGCCTCAGTCGTGGGGGCCGCCGTCGTCGGTGCGGCGGTGGTGCTGGCAGCGGCCGTGCTCGCCGTCGACGCCGAGGTGCTGGGGGCCGCCGTCGTTGCCGTCGCCGCGGTGGTGGTCGGGCCCTCGGTCGTCGACGTCGCTGCGCCGGGCCCGGTGGCGACCTTGTTCTTCTTGTCGTTGTTCTCGTCGTTGCGGTTCTTGATGCCGCCCGCGACCCCGCCCGCGATGAGCAAGAGGATCAGCACAGCGAGGATTCGGCGCAGGGCAGGAGAGTTCATGATTTCGCGTCGATGCTACGGCCGGGTCGCGCCGGTTCCCAGGCAGGGTAGCCGTGCGTCCTGTGGATAAGGGGGACGGTCGGAGGGACGGAAGCGAGCGGGTGACGGGAGTCGAACCCGCGTAATCGCCTTGGAAGGGCGAGGCTCTGCCATTGAGCTACACCCGCGAACGGTGCGATGAAACTACACGTCGGGGAGGGGGGATTTGAACCCCCGACCGCCTGCCCCCAAAGCAGGTGTTCTACCGAGCTGAACTACTCCCCGTGGGGGGCAGGCGGGCCTGCCCCACTGTCTCGCCAAAGCAATTGTTCTACCGAGCTGAACTACTCCCCGCGACACCCAAAGGGTAATGGCCGAGTTGTCGCGAGTGGCCAGTACACTGCGGTCCTCTTATGAAAGCGGTGGTCGAGCCCCTCGAGGGGAACAAGGTCAAACTCTCGGTGGAGGTCGACGAGGGCGAGTTCGAGCAGGCGCTCGACGCCGCCTTCCGGCGCATGGCCAGTCAGGTGCGCATCCCCGGTTTCCGGCCCGGGAAAGCACCCCGCAAGCTGCTCGAGTCGCGCATCGGCAAGGAGGCGGCTCGCCAAGAGGCGCTGCGGGAGGCGCTGCCCGACTACTACGCCCAGGCGCTGCGCGACACCGACGTCGATGCCATCGCCCCGCCCGAGATCGACATCACCAGCGGCGAGGAAGAGGGGCCCATCGCGTTCGACGCGGTCGTTGAGGTCAGGCCCACCGTCTCCGTCGCCGGCTACCAGGGCCTGCGCGTCACCATCCCCGCGCCCGAGGCGAGCGACGCCGACGTCGACGCGCAGGTCGACCGCTTGCGCAACCAGTTCGCCGAGTTGAATCCGGTCTCGCGTCCGGCCAAGGACGACGATCACGTCAGCATCGATCTCAAGGGCTACCGCCACGACGAAGTGGTCGGTGGGCTCACCGCCGACGACTTCCTCTACGAGGTCGGTTCGGGCACGGTGGTGCCGGAGCTCGACGAGCACCTGCGCGGTGCCAAGGTCGGCGACATCCTCAAGTTCAACGCGCCGATCCCGGGTGAAGAGGAAGACGTCACCCTGCAGGTGCTGGTGAAGGACGTGAAGGAGAAGGTCCTCCCCGAGGTCACCGACGAGTGGGCAGGCGAGGCGTCGGAGTTCGAGACGGTCGCCGAGCTGCGCGACGACATCCGCAAGCGCATGGAAGTGGTGCGCAAGGTGCAGGCGCAACTGGCGCTGCGCGACGAGGCGGTGAAAGCGCTCGTCGAGCTCGTCGCCGACGACATGCCCGACGCGCTGGTCGGCTCGGAGATGGATCGCCGTTTGCACGACCTCGCCCACCGCCTCGAAGCGCAGGGCGCCGACCTGGGCCAGTACCTGGCTGCCACCGGCAAGCCGCAGGAGGAGTTCGTCGAGGAGCTCAAGGCCTCTTCGTCCGATTCGGTCAAAGCCGACCTGGCCCTGCGGGCGGTTGCCGATGCCGAGGGCATCGAGGTGAGCGAGGAAGACCTCGACGAGGAGATCGTCCGGCTGTCCGAACGCTTCGGCCAGCCGCCCGGCACGTTGCGCGACCAACTCGAGCGTGCTGACCAGATGGCCGCGGTACGCTCGGACCTCAGGAAGGCCAAAGCGCTGGAGTGGCTTCTGGATCACGTCGAGGTGGTCGATGAAGAAGGTCACCCGATCGATCGAGCCGCGCTGACACCGGAGGCGCCTGTGAACGAAGAGAACGAAACTCCGGTGGAGGAAGTGGAGGCACCCGCCTGATGGAGCCCATCTACAACTACCTGGTCCCCACGGTCGTCGAGTCGACGAACCGCGGCGAGCGCGCCTTCGACTTGTACTCGAGGCTGCTGAAAGACCACATCATCTTCCTGGGCACGCCGATCGACGACACCATCGCGAACTTGGTGTGCGCGCAGATCCTCTATCTCGAGTCGGAAAACCCCGACCGCGAGATCAGCCTCTACATCAACTCACCCGGCGGCGAGATCACCGCCCTGTTCGCGATCTACGACACCATTCAGTTCGTGAAGAACGAGATCTCCACGTTCTGTTACGGCCAGGCCGCGTCGGCCGCCGCCGTGCTCCTCGGCGCCGGCACCAAGGGCAAGCGCTTCGCCCTGCCGCACGCGCGCATCCTGCTGCACCAGCCCTGGGGCCAGGGCGGTGGCACCGCAGCCGACATCGAGCTGCAGGCCAAGGAGATCCTGCGCATGCGCGATCTCCTCAACGAGATCCTCGCCCACCACACCGGGCAAGACCTCGAAAAGATCAAGACCGATACCGACCGCGACTTCATCATGAGCGCCGACGAAGCGAGGGATTACGGCCTCGTCGACGAAGTGATCACCACTCGAGAGCTGGCCGAAGTCCCGCGTGCAGCGGGCGTGGCCTAGGAAGTTTGGGGGGACATCGTGGCCAAGTTCGCTGACGGCGGGGACCTGGTGAAGTGCAGCTTCTGCGGTAAGTCGCAGAAGCAGGTCAAGAAACTCATCGCCGGTCCGGGCGTCTACATCTGCGACGAGTGCATCGACCTGTGCAACGACATCATCGAAGAGGAGCTCGCCGAGTCGTCCGAGCTGCGCTTCGACGAGCTGCCGAAGCCCAAGGAGATCTACGAGTTCCTCAACGACTACGTCATCGGGCAAGACCACGCCAAGAAGATCCTCTCTGTCGCCGTCTACAACCACTACAAGCGCGTGCAGGCCGGCGCGTACCACGACGGTGACGTCGAGCTGGCCAAGTCCAACATCCTGCTGATCGGCCCCACCGGCTGCGGCAAGACGTACCTGGCCCAGACGTTGGCGCGCATGCTCAACGTGCCGTTCGCCATCGCCGACGCAACTGCCCTCACCGAGGCCGGGTACGTGGGCGAAGACGTCGAGAACATCCTGCTGAAGCTCATCCAGGCCGCCGACTACGACGTGAAGCGGGCCGAGACCGGCATCATCTACATCGACGAGATCGACAAGATCGCCCGCAAGAGCGAAAACCCGTCGATCACGCGTGACGTCTCCGGCGAAGGCGTGCAGCAGGCGCTGCTCAAGATCCTCGAGGGCACCACCGCGTCGGTGCCCCCGCAGGGCGGGCGCAAGCACCCGCACCAGGAGTTCATCCAGATCGACACCACCAACATCCTCTTCATCTGTGGTGGTGCGTTCGCCGGCATCGAGAAGATCATCGAGAGCCGCATCGGTCGCAAGGGCATCGGGTTCCGCGCCGAGATCCATCGCTCCGGCGAAAAGGACCTGGGCGAGATCCTCAAGCGGGTGTCGCCGGAAGACCTGCTCAAGTTCGGCCTCATCCCCGAGTTCGTCGGCCGCCTGCCCGTCATCGGTGCGGTGTCCAACCTCGACAAGGAGGCGCTGGTCCGCATCCTCGTCGAGCCCAAGAACGCGGTGGTGAAGCAGTACCAGCGCATGTTCGAGCTCGACAACGTCGAGCTCGAGCTCAACGACGACGCCCTCGAGGCGGTGGCCGAACAGGCGCTGCTGCGGGGCACCGGCGCTCGCGGCCTGCGCGCCATCCTCGAAGAGGTGCTGCTCGAGGTCATGTACGACCTCCCCAGCCGCACCGACATCGGCAAGTGCGTGATCGACCGGGCCGTCGTGCTCGACCGGGTCAACCCCACGCTCGTGCCCCGGGCGCCCGAGGCCGAGACGAAGCCTCGCCCCCGCCGCGCCGCCTCCTGACCCCGGCGAGTTCACAAAACCGCGCTTTCGGGGTAGGACACCCCCATGCGGAAACTGTGGAAGTTCGCGCTCCTGGGCGGCACCGTCGGCGTCGCCGTCACCATGGTCAAGTCGGGTAGCTCGTCGTCGGACCAGTCCGAGGACAAGACCTCGCAGGCCCTGCGGGTGGGCGGCAGTGCCGCCGCCGCCGGTGCGGCGGTGGGGTTCGTGCTCGACCGGCGGGCGAAGAAGAAGGCCAAGAAGAAGGGCCGCCTGGGCGCCGTGCGCAGCGGTGGCGAGTCGCTCTTCGAGGTGGCCGCCGAGGCAGCCAAGTCGGCCCGGCCGGTGCTGGAGCACGCCGTGGAGCTGGCCCGGCCCCGCGTCGAGCACGCCGCCGAGGCCGCTCGCGACGCGGCGTCCGAGCTCGTGGACCAGGCCCGGCCCCACGTGAAGAAGGCGGCCAAGCAGACGCGCAAGCGGGCCGAGCGCGCCCGCAAGGACGTCCGCAAGCAGGCGGAAAAGGCCAGCAAGGACATGCGGAAGCGGGCCGAGCAGGCGGGCAAGGACATCGGCAAGCGCGCCGCCGACGCGGTGTCCGACAACACCCCCATCGTCGTCCGGGTCGCCTGAACACCCGCCTGACCTAACCTCGGGCTGCTGTGCAGCCCGACCGCGTCATCACCAGCCCCGTGCGTTTGGCGGGCGGGCTTCACCTGGCCCACCTGACGTTGCTGGCCGCCGCCGACGCGGTGGTGCGTCATCACCGGGCAGCCGGTCGGGAGGTGGCGTGGCCCGTCGCCAGCCTGGCTGGCGACCTCGGGGCGCAGGCGGCCGTCGAGCGCCAGCTGGCCCAGTCGGGGCAGCGGCGCACCGACTTGGGGCGTGACGCCTTCGTCGAGCGGGTCAAGGCGTTCGAGGTCGATTGCCGTGCTTCGACCATCGCCCAGTTGGCCGAGCTCGGCATTGCCGTCGACCTCGAGGCCGGCACCACTGACCGCGAGGCCGTCGCCAGCGCCGCCCGCACCGCCTTCGTGCGCCTCTTCGAGGCAGGCCTGGTCAAGCGGGAAGAACGTGTCGTGGGGACGTGCCCGTGGTGCGAGACGGTTGTCGACCGGGCCGAGGCGGTACCGGCCGAGGTGCCGGGGGAGCGCCTCACCGTGCGGCTGCAGGTGCTCGACGACGAATCGGTCGAGCTGGCCGTCGACGTGTCGGCCCCCGAGCTGCTGCCCGGTGTGGTGGCGGTGGCCGTCCCCGCTGACCATCCGGCCGCCGGGCACAAGGCCCAGATCCCCGTCATCGACAACGCCGTGCCCGTCGTCCCCGATGACGACGTTGCTGAACCCGTGCTGGTCGTGCCCGCTCACGACGCCGTGGCGTTCGTGATCGCTCGCCGGCTCGGACTGGTGCCCATCCAGGTGCTCGACGCGTCGGGCGTGGTGCGGGTGCCGGGCCCCCTCGACGGTTTGGCGCGCTACGCGGCGCGGGCCGCCGCGCGCGAGCTGCTCGAAGCGGAGGGCGCGCTGGCCGCCGCCACCGAGACGGTCGAGGACCTCGATCGGTGCCGGCGCTGCGGCACCGTCTTGGTGCCGCGGCTCGGACAGCACTGGTTCCTGCCGATGGCCGACCTCGAAGTGGCGGCGGCCGACGCCGTGCGCCAGGGCGCCGTCGACTTCGCACCGGCGGGCGCTCGCGACGACCTGCTGGCGCGGGCCGGCAACGGCGGAGACTGGTGCCTCAGCCACCAGGTGTGGGCGGGCCAGCCCGTGCCGGTGGCGACGTGTCTCGACTGCGGGAGCCTCGAGGTGGCGGTGGACTCGTCGGACTCGTGCGGGCGCTGCATGGGAACGCTCGTCGCCGACGACGACGTGCTCGACGCCCGCTTCGTGGGGGCGATGGCGTTGCTCAGCGACACCGGTTGGCCCGGCGATCAGAGCGGGCCGGCAACCGCCGCGCCCGGCACCATGTTGATGGTCACCGGTGTGGGGGTGTCGTGGTGGGCCCTCCCCATCGCCGCCCTCGGGTTGCGCCTGGCCGAAGCCATCCCCTTCTCGCACGTCGCCGTGCAGCCGGTGAACGCAACGGCCGACGAACCCGACCCGACTCTCCCGGTCGACCTCGACGCCCGCATTGAAGCCGCCGGCCGCCGAGCGGTTCGCGCGGCACTCGTCGTAGGCGGACTCGATATTGCTGCAGGGGAGTCGCTCGTACAACTAGTGGACTCACCCTCTCCCGGCGAGGGGAACGTCGACGACCTAGTCGAAGTGTGCACCGCCGCTTTCGGGGCGGGGACGCCGTCGGTGGCTGTGGCGCATCTAGCGGGATTCCTTGCCGCTGGGATTCCGCTCGACGACATGGACCGGGTGCGCTCGCTGGTGGCGCCGGTCATCGACGCGTGAGGATGGCGTTCCGATGATCTCCTTCTCCGTTGTTACGCCCTCGTACAACTACGGCCGCTTTCTGGTGGATGCCTTGGAATCGGTTCGCCAGCAACGCGATATCGCCGACGTGGAGCACGTGGTTGTTGACGGGAAGTCGACAGACGACACGGTCGAGGTTCTGCGCGCCGCGCCGGGCAATGTTCGCTGGGTGAGCGAGCCCGACGACGGCCAGACCGACGCGCTGAATAAGGGGTTCGCCATGGCCGCGGGCGACTGGGTGGGTTGGCTAAACGCCGACGAGTTCTATCTTCCACACACGCTGGCCTCGGTTGCGGCCGCCGTGGAAGCGTCACCTGACCTTGACGTGATCTACGCCGACGGCTTGTTCACAGATGAGACGGGTCACGCGCAGAAGTTGTTCACGGCACGGCCGTATAGCCGCCGCATGATGCGCTGGCTGGGTCCGTACCCGCTTACGTGTACCTGTTTCTTTCGGCGAGAGCTCCTGGTGCAGCACCCGATGGACACGTCGCTCCGGCTCATGATGGACTTCGACCTGTTCCTCAAGCTGGGAGACGCCGGCGCGCGTTGGGCCTACCTGCCACTGCCGCTGGGCGCCTTCCGGCTCCACGAGGCGCAGGCCACAACGACGCCCCGCCCGGCGTTCGTCGACGAGGCGTATCGGATCCGCGGCCGCTGGATCATCCCGTGGGAACACATCCGGGTGCCTTTCCAGGCCGTCAACCGACTGCAGGAGATGGCGTCGGGCGCTGTGTCGCGGGCGAAGCGTTTCGCCGCCGACCATACGGGTGACGACCTCAACTGGTGGCGGGACCCAGACGTCGAAGCATCCGTCGCCCAGCTGGAGCGGGAGTTCGACGCGCGACGTCGCTGAAGTTCAACCCGCAGACTGCGTGTCGGGATCGGTTGGGATTGCCCTGCGTTCACGAATCATACGGAGGAGCTGCTGCCGGTAGCTCGTCCAGGCGATACGGGCGTAGATCCCGAGGCAGACCAGCAGCAGCAACCACCGAAGCGCGGCGCCGCCGTATACCCCCATGAACGCTGATCCGATGAGGACCAGCGAGGTAACGGCGGTGAACTTGATGTGGTCCGCGTTGAATGGATGGAAGCCGTAAAACCGTCGAATCTCCACCAGGTGCAGGATGTTGAGGGTGGTTGCTGCTACCGCGGCGCCCGCGGCCACGCCGCCGAGGCCGAACAGCTTCCCGAGACCGATGTCGGCGCCGATACCGGTGCCGAGGGCCACGACGGCGTTGAGCATCTCGATGCCTTGGTGGTCGGTCACCATCAGCAAGCCCTCGGTCGGGCCCGTGAGTACGTTCAGATAGACGCCAATGCTCAGGAGCACGGCCGCCGGGAGCGCGGCCTCGTACGAGCCACCGATCAGGTGCAACGCGTCCTTCCATACGAGCGTCGCTGTTAGCGCGATGGGAAAGGTGAGTACGCAGTCGAGCTTCGTTACCTCATTGAAGAGAAACCCTGCGCCCTCGAAATCGTTCCCGTGGTACCGGTCAGCCAGTCCAGGAAGGAACGCGGTCACGAGGGCGGAATGCATGAAGCTGAGATAAATCGCCGCCGTCGCCACCAGGGCGTACCGGCCCGTTTCTGCCGTGCCGAATAGGCCGGCCACGACATAGCGGTCGACGCGTAGCCAGAGCGTGTAGAGGAGAGTCGAGAACGTGAGCGGCAACGAGTAGCGGGTGATCCCGCGGATCTGCCAGTGCCACGGAGGCTTGATGACGCCGGCGGCGCGGCGAGCGCCTGCTACCGCGACAACTACAAGCGCTACGAGGGCGCTAATGGTGTAGATGTTCACTGCGCTGAGTGCCGTGAGGTGACCCTCGAGCGTCACGACGATCACGAGGATCAGCAGCGAAAGTGACCGCAGCATGGGTGCGATTGCCGCGTGCAGCATCAGGTTGAGTGCCCGGGCGGTCGCCACGATGACGTCCATGAACACCAGCGCGGGCAGAGCGAGGGCGATCCAGCGCAAGAGGCTTGTGAGCCGCGGCTCGTGCAATAGATGCGTGCTGAGTAGAGGAGCAGCGAGCGCCAGCACCACACTGAATGCGACACTGGCGATGAGCGCCACGACAAGGGCTGACGCCATTGCACCGGAGATGTCTTCTGGCTTGTCAGCGCCGGTAGCCACTGCGATGAACCGCACGACGGTTGTCGGGAGTGCGAGGCCGGCGATAGGCATGATCGTCAGGACAGTCGTCGTGGCGAGCGCGTACAGGCCGTAACGGTCTGGGCCGAGCTTGCGCGCGAGCAGAACTGTCGCGGCAAGGAGAAGTAGCTGCCCGATGAGAGTCCCGGTGAGCAGCAGCGCGCCGCCGGCCGCGATCTGCCCGGTGGACGTAGCTGGTCGGAGGTTGTCGCTGTTCGACATGGCAGTTGAGGGGGCGGCGCCGAAGCGCGACCTCAACCGGTGAAGCTAGCCACGTTTCGCACTGCGTCGGTGATCCAGCCCGCGAGCGCTCGGCGCCCGACGTCGCGGAAATGTTCCGCGCCGTAGTACGGATGGAAGTAATCGCTCGGCTCCAGGCGATCGTGGAAGTCGAGAAGCTGGGCGTGGGCCCCAGCCTTCCCCAGCAGGCCGGCCGCCAGCCGCACGTGACTGGCGACGTGATCGGCGAAATCCGCACCGTGCAACTCGACTCCGGCCTGGACGTTGAAGGGCGTGGCGTACAGCACGCATCGGATCCCAGTGGATTCGAGCAGCGTCACCGCGTCGACCATCTCGACCATGCGCTCGTGATCAGGATCTGGGTCGTGGCCTGCGTGGAATGCGAAGATTTCGGCCAACTGGTGGCGCCGGGCCTCCGCATCCTCCGCCTTATGCGTTTTGACGTCGACAAACTGCTGCACCACCGTGAGCTCGCTGTAACGCGAGGGAGAGGGCATCGCGAGGTACGCCC
Organism: Actinomycetota bacterium; assembly: GCA_019243975.1. Classification (GTDB taxonomy): domain Bacteria; phylum Actinomycetota; class Acidimicrobiia; order Acidimicrobiales; family JAFATL01; genus JAFATL01. The sequence goes on from JAFATL010000394.1 coordinate 11,071, forward strand.
GCCACTGCTCACGCGTGCCCAAATCCCGTGCATGCATCCACACCAGCGGTCGCGGACGCTCACACCATCGGTCCATGATCCGTATCGCGTTGTCGAACCGGAGGTCGGGCCGCCGGTGCCACATGACTGAGGTGGATCGCGGCAGTGTCACAGGAAAGACCACAATCTCAGGTCGATGTGGAAGCTGGACGAGCGCCCGCGCCAATGCGCGATACACGCCGAGGTGCCAGCCACCAGTACCGAGGGCAGCGATGTCCGTTCCGAACTCGGTGGCGAGCATCTCGCCCACTGTGCGCTGATCGGGATCCTCACGGGCAACCTTCATCCACGGCGACTCGTGCCAGCAGAGGACCCTCGGCCCGGGCGATTTGTACATCTTGAGCATGTCGTCGAAGCGACGGAGATCCGGATCGACGAAGTACCTGTAGGCGATCTTGTGTCGAACGAACTCCGCTGCGCCCACGCCTGAATAGTACGGCGCGCACGTAGGGCGTCCCTTCTTCTGAAACTAGGAGAAACGGACCCGCCCGGTAATCTCAGCAGCTTGAGCGAGGAGCTACAGCGCGCGCGAGCCTG
>JAFATL010000425.1 GCA_019243975.1 Actinomycetota bacterium
GATGCGAGGGTCCTGCGTGAGATAGCCGAGGTCGCCGCGGCGCAGCACGACGCCGTTGGCGGCCGGAGCCTCGCCGCCGAGCACCTTCATCAGGCTCGTCTTGCCGGCCCCGTTGCGCCCGACCAGGCCCACCTTGTCGCCGGCGCGTACGGTGAAGGTCGCCTCGCTGACCACGAGCCGACCACCCACCTCCACGCTGACGTCACTGGCCTGCAGCACCCGTCAATGATCGGCGGTCAGGCCGCCGCGGAGCGAACCAATTCGTCGTAGACGTCGTCGTGGTGCACATCCACGACCGGGAAGCCGCCGTCGTGGCCGCCCTCCCAATGCATCTCGACGCCGGGGTTGTGCACGTTCGTTCCGTCCGGCAGGAACACGTGCGGGCTGCCCTTGACCTCGATCGTCTCCGCTTGGCGTTGGTCGGCCATGACGAGGGCGCGGTGACGGCCGTGGTCGAGGTCGTCCTCGAGCCGCGCCGCGTCGACGGTCGCGCACTCGGCCGCCACCTCGAGGATGACGTGGCGCATGGTGATGCAGCGGCTGTCCGCGAACAGCGCCCGTCGCAGGGCCAGGTCGAGCGCCTCGCTGGCGGGCAGGCTCTGCGCCTTGGCGGCCTGCACCGCCTCCAGGGCGAGCAGGGTGCTGACGGGGAACTCGTGGGCGGGCGCCTCCCACAGACGGAACCCGAACTCGGGCGCCAGCGCGCCGGCCACGGGGATCTCGGCGTCGAGCGTGATCTTGGGTGTGGGCCGCCCGTTGATCACCTCGAGCGGGAACGCGCGGTGGTCCAGGACAATCTGCCCCTGCATGCCGGCGCGGTCGCGCGCGGCCACGAGGTGGTGCACCGCCAACGTCGCCCATGGGCACGCGATGTCCGACCACACCACGATCACCCGCGGCTCGCTCATTCCCGCGGTCTACCCCGCCTACGGTGACGCCATGCCGCGGCGGCACTGTTACATCCTCCAGCGACTGGCACCCCGCTAGCCTCGCCGCATGGCGCGCTCGACCGAATCCACGAAGTTCCTCGCGACCGTGCCCATGTTCCAGGGCCTCTCGGAGAAGGAGCTGCGCACCGTCGCCGCCTGCGCGCACCACGAGACGTACGCGCCGGGCGACGAGGTCGTCACCCAGGGCAAGGCGGGCGGGCCGTTCTTCGTGATCCTCGAGGGGAACGCCGAGCTGCTCATCGACGGTGCCACGCAACGCAGCCTCGGCCCCGGCGACTTCTTCGGGGAGATGGCGCTCATCGAGCATGCGCCGCGGTCGGGGACGGTGCGGGCGACCGAGCCCTTGACGACGGCGACCATCACGTCGTGGGACTTCCTCGCCCTCCTCGAGGAGAGCTGGCCGCTGTGCCAGAAGGTGCTGGTGGAGTTGTGCCGGCGGGTGCGACAGGCCGACAGCAGCGCGGAGGCGTAGCGGCGCCCGGCTAGCCGCCGATCGTCTTCGCCGTCTCCAGCGCCTGGGCCAGTGGTACGCCCGCGGCGCCCGCCACCCAGCAGGCCACCGGCGCAGCCGTGCGCACGGAGCGGTGGGCCGCCTCGCCCGCCAGGGCCAGCAGGGTCTCGTACTCGTCGTCGGTGGGCTCGCGGCCGCCGATGGCAGCGGCGAACTGGCTGAGCCACTCGCGGTCGTTCATCAGTGCACCCCCACGGGCCCGTCGTCGGTCTCGATGAAGATGCATTCGCCCGGGCAGTCCTCGGCGGCGTTGATCACCCGGCCCTGGTGGACCACCGGTACCCGGGCCAGGCTGTCCCACTGGCCGGGGTCGTTGAGCACGAAGCCGGACTCCTTCACGTAGGCGATGCCGTCCTCCAACAGGGTGAAGACCTCGGGACAGTGGTCTTCGCACAGGCCGTCGCCCGTGCAGAGGTCCTGGTCGATCCACACCCGCATCCGTTCATCCTCGCAGCGTTGGCACGACTCCGAGAAACCGGGCTCGCCAAAACATCCGCGTTGCGCTCAATTCGGGCCGATTCCTGCCGAACGTATGAGCGATGGCCACGGAGCGGGACGAGGCATCGGCACCGGACGGGTTCACCCGTCTGCGCGAGCTGCTCGAATTGCGCGATT
>JAFATL010000484.1 GCA_019243975.1 Actinomycetota bacterium
GGAGGCGGCCGTCCTTGTCGGCGGGCACCAGCTGGGGCTTGGCCGCCGCGCCGGTCACGACGTAGTTCTTGCCGGCGCGGTACAGGGGCGCGGTGTGAATCGTCGCCGTGCCCGACCCCTGCACGACCATCGAGGTGGCGCTCACGTTGTGCAGGTCGAGGAACTCGCGCACGTCGCGCTTCACGGTGACGTCGTAGCCCCACACGCTGAACGACGGCGCGATCGACCGGTAGCGGAAGCCGGGGCGGGGCGGCGTGGGTGTCGGCTTCACCGTCTCCGGACGGGGCTTGGCCAGGCGCGCGTAGAGGAACGGAAGATGTCGGTGGTCGAGCCACGTCGTCCACCAGCCCCAGTTGTGGCCACCCTCGGTCTCGCGGTACTGCCACGCGCCGTCGCTCGCCCCGCGCTCGGCCGCCAGCGCGTCGCGGAAGTAGCGGTTGTCGAGGAGGAACAACTGCTCGAACGCGAACGTGCCGCATGCATCGCGATTCACGTCCTTGCGACAGCTGGCGCCGATGTCGAGGGTGAGGTCGACGCCGTCGAGGTTCTCGATGAGGTCCACGGGCGTGTAGCCGTGCACGTACGCGGGTGACTGGATCGGGTCGCCCAGCCCGCTGAACGAGCGGCCGGCGATGTTCGACGACATGCCGCCCGCAGCCACGAACAGGTCGGGCCTTTTGGCCGCCATCTCCATGGAGCCGTAGCCGCCGTTCGACAGCCCGTCGATCACGCGGCCGTCGCGTTCGGCGATGGTGCGGAAGTGCCGGTCGACGTACGGGATGAGGTAGTCGAACATGTACTTCTCGTTCTGGAGGGTGCCGTCGATGGCGTCGTACCACTGCGCGTCGGTGCCGTCGGGCATCACGACGATGGCGGCCTGCGAGGGGTCGGCCTGGTACTTCGCATCCATGATCGAGCGGATGTGGCCCTGTGCCGTCCAGTCGCCGGCGTCGCCACCGCCACCGTGGAGCAGGTACAGCACCGGGTAGCGCAGGTGGCTGTGGCCGTAGTTGGGCGGGAGGTAGATGCACACACCTGAGGTGAACGCGAGGGTCTTGCCATCGGGCTGCAGCGGGCCCTTGGGCAGCACGCGCAGGATCAGCGACGCATCGGTGTCGTGCAGCTGCTCGCTGCACGCCTTGGCCGGCTCGACATGTGTCGCGCTCCCGTAGGGGTTGCGGCCGGCCGCACCGTTGTCGTCCTTGGGCGACAGCTCGTCACCCCCGCCGCCGTTGTCCGCTCGGGCGGCGCCGACCGCCAGGGCGGCCAGCAGGACGGACGCGACAAAGACCGACAGAACGCGCGCGCGGCGAGGCATGCGGGCCAACCTCCATGCCGCAGCCCCAGCGCGGCGGCGCCGACAGGTTACAAACTGTGCGATCCTGCGGCCGATGCGGATCGCGCTGTTCCCCACGTGCGTGGTCGACGCGGTCGCGCCGGAGGCGGGCGTGGCCACGGTGCGGGTGCTCCGCCGCCTCGGCCACGTGGTCACGGTCCCCGACGACACCACCTGTTGCGGCCAGCCGGCGTGGAACGCAGGCCAAGCCGACGCCGCCGCCAAAGTCGCCCGCACCACCCTGGCCGCCCTCACCAAGGCGGACGCCGATGTGGTCGTCGTCCCCGCCGGCAGCTGCGCCACCATGATCCGCGTCTTCTGGCCCGAGCTGTTCGAGGTCGTCGGCGACCCCGACTCCCGCGCCCAGGCCGAAGCCCTCGCCCCCAAGGTGCGCGAGTTCAGCGAGTTCACCGCCCCCCAACTCGCCTCCACTTCCCGTTCTGGCACCCCGATCGGTACCTCACGCGCCCGATCGGGGTGCCAGAACGGAGAAGAGGACGAGAAGCCGGTGGTGTACCACCACTCGTGTCACATGTTGCGGGAGCTCGGGATCGAGGCGCAGCCGGAACAGATCCTCGACGCGACCGGGGTGGAGCGGGTGACCTCGGCGGCCCGCGGCCGGTGCTGCGGGTTCGGGGGGTTGTTCTCGGTGAAGCTGCCCGAGGTGTCGACAGCGATGGCCGACGACGTGCTCGACGCCGCCGTCGACGCGGGCGCGGGCATGGTCGTGGGCTGCGACGCGTCGTGCCTGATGCATCTCGAGGGCAGGGCGACCAGGCGCGGGATGGCGCTCGAGTTCAAGCACCTGGCCGAAGTGGTGGAGGACGCCAAGCCGTGAGCGGGAAGTCGGCGGGCGACCTGCGGGTGCGCACCACCGCAGCGGTGGCCGACACGCGTCTGCGCGCCAGCCTGGTCAACGCCACCGACACGTTCGCCGAGCGCAAGGACGGCGCCACCGGCCAACTGGCCGACTGGGATGGGCTGCGCGCCGCCGGGCGGGCCGTGCGCGCCGACGTGCTCGCGCATTTGCCCGACATCCTCGGCCGCTTCGCCGACAACGTGCTCGCCGCTGGCGGCAACGTGTGCTGGGCGTCGAGCGCCGACGACGCCACCCGTTACATCGCCGACGTCATCGCCCGCCGGGGCGCCACCGAGGTGGTCAAGTCGAAGTCGATGACCACCGAGGAGATCGGCCTCAACCACGTGCTGGAGGCGGGCGGCACACGCGTCACCGAGACCGACCTGGGGGAGTGGATCATCCAGCTGGCGCGGGAGACGCCGTCGCACATCATCGTGCCCGCCATTCATCGCGACCGGCACCAGATCGCCGAGGTCCTGTCGCAGGTGGCCGACGGCGACTTGGCCGCCGTACCCGAGGGGCTGGCCGCCTTCGCCCGGGAGAAGCTGCGCGAGCGCTTCCTCGCCGCGGGCGTCGGTATCTCCGGCTGCAACTTCGGCGTGGCCGACACCGGCTCGGTGGTGCTGGTCACCAACGAAGGCAACGGGCGGCTGGTCACGTCGGTGCCGCCGGTGCACATCGCAGTGATGGGCATGGAGCGCGTCGTGCGGTCGTGGGACCAGCTCGACCTGATGATCAGCCTCCTACCCCGCGCCGCCACCGGGCAGGCCATCACCACTTACACGTCGGTCATCACCGGCCCCCGCAAGGCGGACGAGACCGACGGGCCCGAGGAGCTGCATGTCGTCATCCTCGACAACGGTCGCAGCGCCACCCTCGACAGCGAGTTCGGCGAGATGCTGGCGTGCATCCGCTGCGGCGCGTGCCTCAACGCCTGTCCCGTGTACCGCGTCGTCGGGGGCCACGCCTACGGCTCGGTGTTCTCGGGCCCGATGGGCGCGGTGTACACGCCGTTGCTGTTGCCGTCCCAGCAGGCCGACGAGTTGCCCCAAGCGTCGTCGCTGTGCGGCGCGTGCTGGGAGGCGTGTCCGGTGCAGATTCCGCTGCAGGACCTGCTGCTGGCCCACCGCCGTCGCACGTCGGCCGACGACACGTCGGTAGCCGAGCGCCTGGCCTGGCGGGCGTGGGCGACGGCATGGAGCAAGCCCCGCCGCTATCGCACGTCGCTGCGGGCCGGCCGCTTCGGCGCATCGCTCGGTTTCGACCACCGGGGCCCGGCCGCTCGCTGGGCGCGAACGCGCGAGGCGCCGGCGCTCTCGAAGCGCACGTTCCGCGACCGATGGGAAGCAGGCGAGGTCTGATGGCGTCCCGCGCCGGCGTCGAGCACGGCGACCGCGATGCGTTCCTGGCGTTGGCGCGAGGCGCCGGTGCGCCGCACTCGTTCCGCCCGGTCGTACCGCTGCCGCGCGTCCCCTTGGCAATCCCGGCCCGACCGGTGACCGATGTGATCGAGCGGTTTGCCGAGTCGGTCGAGGCCGTGGCCGGGAACGTCCGCCGCCTCGACGCCACGACCTCGCTGGCCGACGTGCTCGCCGAGGTACGCGCCGCCGAGGGAATCAAGACTGCGACCGTCAGCCGCGACCCGGAGTGCGAGGGCGTGGCTGCGTCGTTGACCGCCCTCGGCGTCGAAGTGCGAGCGGCCGCCGGCGCGTCCAGCGCAGCCGCCGTCGACCTCGGCGTCACGGGCGCGGCGTACGGCATCGCCTTGACCGGCTCGCTCGTGGTGGCGGCCGATCGAGCCGGTTCGCGGACGGTCTCGCTCCTGCCACCGGTGCACGTGGCCATCGTGCGGGTGGGGCGGCTGCTGGCGACCGCCGACGAGCTCTTCCGGCACCTGCCGCGCCGGTTCCCCAACGGCCTGCCGTCGAACATGGTGCTGATCACGGGCCCGAGTCGCTCCGCCGACATCGAGCTGCAGCTGACACTCGGCGTGCACGGCCCCCGGTCGCTGTGGGTCGTGCTCGTCTGAGCCTGCGTCCGCCGGCCACCACTACCGTTCTGCCGACACCCACGTCCGAACTCGAGGAGCTTCCGTGCGCATCGTCCGCGTCGCCGCCGGCACCGACATCTACATCGCTCGCCTGGATGCCTCCGGCGACACGGTCGTCCCCGTGTACGCCGAGACGCAGGGGCCGGGCCGCGACGGCCTGCGCGAAGCGTTGGCCGCAGGCGTCATTGACGGTCCCGCTGTCGCCGACGAGCGACCGCTGGCCGACGTCCGCCTGTTGGCTCCGGTGATCAACCCGCAGAAGGTGCTGGCCATCGGGCTCAACTACGCCAAGCACGCCCGGGAGGGGGGCATCGAGCCGCCCAAGTCGCCGGTGTCGTTCGTGAAGACCAACAACAGCATCGTCGGCCCCGACGACGAGATCCGTTACTCCAAGGACGACTCGACGCAGGTCGACTACGAGGTCGAGCTGGCCGTCGTGATGGGCCGGACCGCACGGCGGGTCTCCACCGCCGACGCTCTGGACTACGTGTTCGGGTACACGGTGTGCAACGACGTGTCGGCCCGCGACGCGCAGTTCGGCGACGGCCAGTGGGTGCGGTCGAAGTCCTTCGACACCTTTTGCCCGCTGGGCCCGTCGATCGTGACGACCGACGAGATCCCCGACCCGCAAACTCTTGGCTTGCGCTGCCGGGTGAACGGCACGACGCTGCAGGACAGCAACACCGCCGACATGATCTTCGGCTGCGCGGAGATCATCAGCTTCCTGTCGCGGGCGATGACCCTCGAACCGGGCGACGTCATTGCCACCGGCACGCCCGAAGGGGTCGGCTTCGCCCGCAAGCCGCCCGTGTGGCTGCTCGACGGCGACGTGGTGGAGTGCGAGGTCGACGGTATCGGCGTCCTCCGCAACCAGGTCGTGGTCGACTGATCGAGGTCCGCCAACGGCGCGACGACGACCTCGACGCGGTGGTGGGCCTGGGCGCCCGCCTGCGCGCCGTCGAGGGCTACCCGCCCGAGAGCGCCGAGTACTACGACAGCCCGCGGCTGGCCGGGTGGGTGGCGATCCAGGCCGGCGACGTCGTCGGCCACGTGGCGTTGCACGAGCGAAGTGCCGACCCGGTGATGGAACTGGCCGAACGCGTCACCGAGCTCCCGCTCGAACGCATCGGCGTGTTGGCGCGCTTGTTCGTGGCCATCGAGTGCCGCCGTCACGGCCTGGCCCGCCGGCTCATCGACATCACCGTCGGCGAGTCACACCGCCTGGGCCGACGCCCCATCCTCGACGTCAACATCTTGTTCGAGCCGGCCATCGCGCTCTACGAGTCGTGCGGCTGGGAACGCGTGGGCGAGGTGGAGTTCCGCTACCGCGACACCGGCCGGCTCCTCGAGATCCGCTCGCACGTGTACGTCGGCCCGGCCGTGCCGCCCGCCCCGGGACCGAACTAGCCGAGGCCGGCGCCGCCGGTGATCGACGACAGGTCCGTGGTCTCGTTGGCGGGCGGGGCCGTGACGCTGACTGGCGTGCCGAACTGGAAGAGCTCGAGGGTGAAGTCGATGCCGGCAATCTGCGAAATGCCGGCCGCCACCTTGGGGTTGCTGCTCAGCGCGCTGGCATCGAACTTCGACGCATCGATGCTGTACGTCATCTTGCGCAGGCGGCCGTCGCTGTCGATCCACACGTCGGCGGGCGCGCTGAGGTTCTTGTAGAGGTCGCCCAGCTTGGCCTTGGCCTGCGCCTCGAGTTCGGCGTTGCTGGCGATCGCCTTACCCAGGTCGACCGTGCCCCGGTAGTGCGTGGTGTCGGCGCCCCGCACCTTCTCCTTGCCGACTTCCTTCACGTCGTCGGACACGCTCTTGAGGAGGTCGAGGAACGAGTTGGGGTCGGTGCCCTGCGTCTGGGCCAGCGAGTTGAAGTCGAATCCGTTCTGCTTGGCGAGGGCCTGAGGGTCGATCTTGACCCACCCCTTGCTCCCGGCGAACGACGCCAGCGTGGGCGGCAGCTTCTCGTAGACGAGCTTGTCGAGGATGCGGACCTCGATGGCGCCGAGGTTCTGGCCCCCGAAGTTGGGCAGCTTGAGGTTCATGGTGCCGGCCCGCTTGGCCATGTCGAACACGCCGTCGCCGTTGATCTCCGTGGGAGGCCCGGACTTGGCGTTGATCTTGATGTCGAGCGCCATCTTGGCGGTGTCGGCATTGGCCGTCTTGGTCGAGGCCGACCGCACAACCGTCTTCGCCTCCGCCTTGCTACCGCAGGCGGCGAGCGTGAGGGTCAGGCCGAGCACCAGGGCAATGGCTTTGCGCATGGCGGCAGCGTAGGACCGGGGGCGGCACCGTGCCCGGCCAACGGTGACAGCGAACAGTGGTACACAGGTCCTGACCCGTGCGACGCCTTGTCCTGATTCTCGCCTTGGCGCTGTTGCCCGTGGCCTGTTCCAACGGCGGCAGTGGGCGATCTTCCGCCGCGCTCCGCACCGCCACGTCGAGCACGGCGGCGACGACGGCACCGTCGACGAACCCGGCGCCGACCACCAGCGCGGCGCCCTCGACATCGGCAGCAGCGGCGACTCGCTCGCCGCTGATCGACGTCGACCCGTCGATCACCGTCGACCTTCGCTACGCGACGGCGAACAACTTCACCGGCGCGCCTTTGCCCGGCTACGGCGCCAACCGGGCCCTGCTGCGACCGGCAGCCGCGGCGGCGCTGGCCCGGGCGGAGCAGGCGGCCCGGGCCCAGGGCCTCACGCTGGTCGTGCTCGACGCCTACCGACCGGTGCGGGCCACCCTCGCCATGGTGGCGTGGGCCCGTCGCGTGGGGCGGCCCGAGCTGATCGGTCCGTACATCGCGTCGCGCAGCAACCACAACCTCGGCGTCGCGGTCGACGTCACCCTGGCTCGCCTCGCCGACGGCCAGGCGCTCGACATGGGCGCGCCGTTCGACACGTTCTCGCCCGCGGCGTCGTTCGCCAACGCCACCGGCGCGGCCCTCGACAATCGCCGCCAGTTGCGCACGCTGCTCACCGCCGCCGGCTTCGCGCCGTACGACGCCGAGTGGTGGCACTTCTCCGTGTCGGTGCCCGGCGCCGCTGCGTTGGACATCCCGATCACGGCGGGCACGTCGAAGGCGTCGGCTCCCGCCGCGGCGCCGGCACCGTTGCTGGTCGAGCGACTGCGCAACGTCGGTGACGCCCAGCAGGTGATCACGGTCACGTCGTCGTCATCGTCGAGCGCGATCGCGTCGCTGGAAGCGTTCGAGCGCGACGGCCCCAACGGTTCGTGGCGGCGCGTCACCGGCCCCGTCACCGCCTACGTCGGCCGCAACGGCTTCTCGTCGGACAAGCACGAGGGCGACGGCACTACGCCGGTGGGCGTCTACGGCTTCGGCACCGCTTTCGGCACGGCCGCCAACCCGGGCGTGCACCTCACCTACCGCCAGGCCACGCAACCCGATGTCTGGGTCGACGACCCGAACTCGGCGCTCTACAACA
>JAFATL010000520.1 GCA_019243975.1 Actinomycetota bacterium
CTCGGGCGAGTAGTCGCTGATGTCGTGGCCGTCGAGGATGACGCGGCCACGCGACGGCACGAACCCGGAGATGGCGTCGAACACCGTCGTCTTGCCCGCGCCGTTGGGCCCGATGACACCGAGGATCTCACCCTGCTTGAGGTCGAACGCCACGTCGTCGACAGCCAACACGCCACCAAACCGCACGGTCAGCCCGTTGACGTCGAGAATCGCCCGTCCAGGGGCCGCTGCGGGGTCGTTTTTCGACCCTTCATCGGCACGTGGACGGCGGGTTCCGTTGGTGGATGCGGGGCTCATGCGTTCTCCAGGGCGGCGGCGGTGCCGGTGAGGAACACGGCACGGAGGATGTCGTCACGGTGAAGGAGCTCGGAGGTGGGCCCGCTGAAGCGGACCTCGCCCTTCTCCATGAAGCAGGCCCGGTCGGCGATGGTGAGGGCCAGGTTGACCGACTGCTCGACGAGGATCACCGACGTGCCTTCGTCGTGGATGCGGCGCACGATGTTGAGCAGCTCCTCGACGACGACGGGCGCCAAGCCGAGTGACAGCTCGTCGATCATCAGCAGCCGGGGCTTGGCGATGAACGCCTGCGCCAGCGTGAGCATCTGCTGCTCGCCGCCCGACAACACACCCGCGGGCTGCTCGTAGCGGCGCTCCAGCGACGGGAAGATGTCGAGCACCTCGCGAATGGCCGGGCCGACTTCTTCCTTCGGCCGGCGGGTGGCCCACGCGGCCACGTCGAGGTTCTCCTTCACCGTGAGGCCGGGGAAGATGCCGCGGCCGCCGGGCACCTGCACCAACCCCAAGGCGAAGCTGTCCTCCGGCTCGAGCCCCGTGACGTCTTCGCCGTCGAAGTAGATGGCGCCCGACTGCGCCGGCACCAGCCCGCTGATGGCACGCAGCAACGTCGACTTGCCGGCGCCGTTGGTGCCGAGCAGGGCCACGATCTCGCCCTCGGCCAACTCGAAGTCGACACCGAACAGGACCTGCACGGGTCCGTATGAGACGTCGAGGCCGCGCACGATGAGGATCGACCGCTCGCTCAGGTTCTCGCGGTCGCGACGCAGCTGCGCGGTGGTGACGAGGATCTCGTGGGCACGCATGGCGTCGGCCTGCACGAAGCGGTGGCCCGATCGCAGGATGAGGCCGCCGACGACCCAGAACGGGAACAGGGCGAAGATGCCCCAGCGGATGCCCTGGTTGTCGGAGATCGACGCGATGCCGAAGATCGGGTTGAGCCACAGCACCCACAGGCCGGTCACGATGAAGAGCAGACCGAAGCTGTAGGACTGCGATCGCACCCGCGCCGGCGACACGAACGCCTGGGTGGTGATGAACGCGGGCGTGAACATGCCGCCGATGAACGTGGTGATGGCCGCCACCGGGATCGCCATCCACAAGCTGGGCGACGCCGCCAGCAGGAGCAGGCCGGGCCCGACCGCCACCAACGTCCAGCCCGCCCGCTTGAGCGGCTCGCCCATGCCCTTGGCCAGCCACCCGGCCGTCCACCGGCTGGCCAGCTGCACGCCCGCGAAGCCGGCGGCCGCGGTCAGTGAACCGATGGCGCCCCGCTCGAACGGGCCCAGGCCGAACGCCCGCTTGAAGTAGAGGGGCAGCTCGAAGGCGAGGGGGATGAACCCTGCGCCGATGAACATCCAGGCGATGTACTGACGGCGCAACGTCTTGACGGTGAACAGCATGCGCACCGCCCGGCCGAACGGCACGGGCCGCTCGTCGGCGGCGGCCAGGGCCGAGTCGGCGTCCTCCGTCTCGCCCCGGACCGGGTTCTTCAGCCGGGTGGCGACGAACGCCATGATCAGGATCGGCACGATCAGGATCATGAATGCGAGGCGCCAACCCCCGATCACGGCGGCCAAGCCCGCCACCATCGGCCCCACCACACCGCCGAGCCGCACCGCGTTCGCGTGCATGCCGAACACGCGCGGCCGGTCGACCGGCTTGTAGTAGTCGCTCAGCAGAGAACGGTGGATCGGGTCGTTGACGATCACGCCGACGCCGTTGCCGATACGCATCAGCAGCAGCAGTCCGGTTCCCACCGCGATGCCCGTGCCGAACGAGAAGAGGCCGGCCAGCACGGCGCCCGCCACCACCAACTTGGTGCGCGGCAACCGGTCGCCCCAGTAGCCGAGGGGGATGGCCGCGAGCAGCACCACCGAGAC
>JAFATL010000617.1 GCA_019243975.1 Actinomycetota bacterium
CCCAGGTGGTCGAACGTGCGCCGCAAGCCGCGTGGCCACTCGTCACCGGGGCGCACGTAGCGCCCGGCGGTGACGAGGGCCTCCCCCAAGCGCACCGCCGCGTCCCACCGGTCGACCCCCGGCAACGCGATCGGATGAATCTCGAGCTCGGTTCGCACAACCAGATCGGTCACAGCAGCGCGTCCACGACGAGCGCTTTGGCGATGTCGCCCTGCAGGTCGAGCTTGCCGTCGAGGAACGCACCCGGCGGGGTGATGCGGCCCGTGACGATGCCGGTCCAGGTCTCGACGTCCATCGTGATCGTCACCTCGGTGGCGTCGGCGTCAGCCGCCGGGCGCACCTCGACGTCGCCGCCCGCCACGCCGATGTACCAGTCGCCGTCGTCCACGCCGGTCACCTGCAGCCGGATCCGCGCATCGCCAGCAGCGAGCACCCGCTCGCGGTCGATGGCACTCTGCAGGACCTGCAGCACCGGTCCTGGAGCGATCTTCTCGACGCCCGCCAGGGAGGCGCGCATCGCACCCAGCGGGTCGGATGTGTCGATGTCGTCGGCCGGGTCGAGCTCGCCCGCTTCGGTCGCCGAGTCGACGTACCGCTCGTAGCGCAGGATCCCCATCTGCTCGAACCCCTCCCGCACGCGCGGCGTGAGGAGCCCGAGCTTGCGCAGGTTCGGCACGACCTTCGAGAACAGCAGCGAGCGAAACGCCGCCATGTCGGGCGAGTCGGCGAAGTACTCCCGCGCCTCGTCGACGTCGATGCCGAAGTGCTCCCACACCGCGACCGGCTCGAAGCGGTCGCGCATGAGCGAGCAGGCTTCCAACACGAAGTCCTCGCGCACGACCCGGTCGATCGGATCCATGTCGTGGTACAGGCCCTGCAGCGACAACACGCCGAACGCGACGTGGCGTGCCTCGTCGCGTCGCACCAGCTCGGTGATCTGCCCGATCAACGGGTTCGCGAGGAGGGCGCCACCCATGCTGAACGCGGCCAGCGCCACGCCCTCGACGAGGATCTGCATGCCGAGGAACGTCATGTCGACGTGCTGGTGCTCCATCACCTCGGTCAGCAACTGATGGAGGTACGGCGTCACCGGGTACTCGATGCCGATGAGGTCGAGGTAGCGCTGGTACGCCTCGACGTGGCGGGCCTCGTCGCCCACCTGGGCCGCCGCGTAGTACTTGTCGTCGATCGTCTCGGCCGCCGCGGTGATCTTGGCCGTGGCCACCAGCGCGCCCTGCTCGCCGTGCATGAACTGGCTCACCATCCACGCGTGCTCGTGGGCGATGAACGCGTGCCGGTTCTCCTCCGAAGTGCGCAGGAACCGCCCGACCGGCGTGTCGGCCATGCCGAAGTCGATGCCGGCGAACCGGTCGAGGTTGGGCTCGGCGCCGGGATCGACCTCGATCGACCAATCGACGTCAGTCGAGGCGTTCCACTGGCTCACCTTCGACTTCTCGTACAGCTTGGTGAGCCGGGGCCGGCGGTCGCTGTAGTCCCACACGAAGCTGGCCGGCAGCCCCATGTCGACGTACTCGCGAGGGATCGTCATTTGAGCGCGCTCCTTCATGGCGATCCCCCCGCCGCTCGCCATCCTCCACCCCCGAAGGGGTCAGGTCAACGTGACCTCGGCCACGCGCGCTTGGGCCAACTCGATGTAGCCGGGGTCGGTGTCGTAGCCCACGTAGTGCCGGCCCGTCTGCACGGCCGCCACCGCCGCCGAGCCCGAGCCCGCGAAGGGGTCGAGCACGACATCGCCCTTGTACGTGTAGAGCTCGATCAGCCGCTTGGGTAGCTCGACGGGGAACGGGGCCGGGTGACCGACGCGCCGCGCGCTCTCGGGCCGGATCTTCCACACGTCGAGCGTCGCCTCCATGAACGCCTCCTTGGAGATCGTGCTCTCCCACGGAAGGCCCATGGTCTGGCGCTTCTTGGGCTTGATGGCGCGGTCGAACCGGCCCTTGCCGGCGATGATCACCCGCTCGGTGGTGTCGCGGAGCACCGGGTTGGCGGCGCTGGCGAACGAGCCCCACGCGCACGAGCCCGACGCGCCTTCGCCCTTCACCCACACGACCTCGCCCCGCAGCAGCATGCCGAGGTCGTCCTGCAAGATGCTGGTGACGTCGGCGGCCAGCGAGCGGAACGGCTTGCGGCCCAGGTTGGCGACGTTGACGGCGATGCG
>JAFATL010000623.1 GCA_019243975.1 Actinomycetota bacterium
AGCCGCGACAACCAGACGGACGACCTCCCACAGGTCCGAAGTCCAGGTGCCAATGCCCGGAACGATAGGGAGGGACCACATGTCACGGGTCGAAGGGCCGTTCGTCGAAGGACTCCGGTGTCGGGAGTGCGCCCGCACGTACCCGGCGGAGGCCCTGCACGTCTGCGACTTCTGCTTCGGGCCCCTCGAGGTGTCCTACGACTACGAGGCGATCGCGTCGTCGATCAGCCGGGAGAAGATCGCCGCCGGGCCGCTGACCATCTGGCGCTACGCCGACCTGCTGCCGGCCCAGCCCACCGCCCCCGTCGACCTGGGTGCCGGGTTCACCCCGCTGGTGCGGGCCGAGCGCCTGGCCGCCGAGCTGGGCCTCGGCGAGCTCTGGATCAAGAACGACACCCTCAACCCGACCGGGTCGTTCAAGGACCGGGTCGTGTCGGTGGCGTTGACCAAGGCGCGGGAGCTCGGGTTCAAAGTGGCCGCCTGCGCGTCGACCGGCAACCTGGCCAACTCGGTCGCCGCCCACGCTGCTCACTCGGGCATGGAGTCCTACGTCTTCATCCCGCACGATCTCGAGGCGGGCAAGGTCGTCACCACCGCCGTCTACGGCGGCCACCTCATCGCTGTCGACGGCAACTATGACGACGTCAACCGGCTGTGCGCCGAACTCGCCAGCGAGCAGCCCACGTGGGCGTTCGTCAACGTCAACGTGCGCACGTACTACGCCGAGGGTTCCAAGACGCTGGCGTTCGAGGTGGCCGAGCAGCTCGGTTGGCAGGCGCCCGACCACGTGGTGGTGCCGATCGCCTCGGGCAGCCAGCTCACCAAGATCCACAAGGGGTTCAGTGAGCTGGCCAAGGTCGGCCTGCTCGACGAGGAGCCCTCCGTGCGGATCTCCGGCGCCCAGGCCCAGGGGTGCTCGCCGGTAGCGACGGCGTTCCACGACGGCGTCGACTTCATCAAGCCGCAGCGCCCGTCGACCATCGCCAAGTCGCTGGCCATCGGCAACCCGGCCGACGGCTACTACGCCCTCGACGTGGTCCGCTCGACCGGCGGGTCCATCGGCTCGGTCACCGACGACGAGATCGTCGACGGCATCCGCCTGCTGGCCCGCACCGAGGGGATCTTCGCCGAGACCGCCGGCGGCGTCACCATCGCCACGCTGGCCAAGCTGGCGGCCGAGGGCGTCGTGCGCCCCGACGAGCGGGTCGTGGCCTACGTGACCGGCCTCGGGCTCAAGACCATCGAGGCGGTGAGCCCGTTCGTGGGCCCGACCGCCACCATCGCACCCACCCTCGACGCGTTTAACGAGGTGCTCGAGGCCGAGGAGAACGCCAACTGATGCCCACCGTCCGCATCCCCACCCAGCTGCGCAGCCTCACCGGCGGGGAGGGGCAGATCACCGTCGAGGGATCGACGGTCGCCGAGGTGCTCAAGGCCCTGGAGGCCGCCCACCCTGGCTTCCACGAGCGCCTCTATGACGACGCCGGCAAGCTGCGCCGGTTCGTCAACGTGTTCGTGGCCGACGACGACATCCGCTTCCAGCAGGGCCTCGACACCCCGGTGGGCGCCAACCAGACGGTGTCGATCGTGCCCGCCGTCGCCGGGGGGTAGCGCCCCGAGGGGCCGTTTGCACAAGGCGCCGCCGCGTGGTTTGCTTTAGCACTCACAGGTCGAGAGTGCTAATGGAGGCACCACATGGCAAAGATGATCGCCTTCGACGAGCAGGCCCGCCGGTCGCTCGAGAGCGGCATGAACCAGCTGGCCGACGCCGTACGCGTCACCCTCGGCCCCAAGGGCCGCAACGTCGTGCTGGACAAGAAGTGGGGCGCCCCCACCATCACCAACGACGGGGTGTCGATCGCCAAGGAGATCGAGCTCGAGGACCCCTACGAGAAGATCGGCGCCGAGCTGGTCAAGGAAGTCGCCAAGAAGACCGACGACGTCGCCGGCGACGGCACCACCACCGCCACCGTGCTGGCCTGGGCCATGGTCCGTGAGGGCCTGCGCAACGTGGCCGCCGGCGCCAACCCGATGTCGCTGAAGAAGGGCATCGAGGCCGCCGTCGAGCGTGCGGTCGAGTCGATCAAGGACCTGTCCGTCGAGATCGAGTCCAAGGAGCAGGTCGCCCAGGTGGCCGCCATCTCCTCGGCCGACCAGGAGATCGGCGAGATGATCTCCGAGGCCATCGACAAGGTCGGCAAGGACGGCGTCATCACCGTCGAGGAGTCGCAGACCTTCGGCATGGACATGGACCTCGTCGAGGGCATGCGCTTC
>JAFATL010000270.1 GCA_019243975.1 Actinomycetota bacterium
CTGTGCTTCGACCTCGGGGGCGGCAGCCTCGAGGTGATGGTGGGCGACGCGGGCGGGATGTTGTGGTCGACCAGCGTCAAGCTCGGCGTGGCCCGCCTCACCGCCGAGCTGGTGGAGAACGACCCCCTCACCGAGGAGGACACCCGCCGCCTGCGTAAGCGGCTCACCAGCGGGCTGGCGCCGCTGGCCGCTGAGGTCGCCGACCTCGAGCCGCATCTCGTCGTCGGCACCAGCGGCACGTTGTGCGACATCGGTCGCATGGTCGCGGCCCGCACCGGCCAGCCCGCGGCGACGGTCAATCAGCTCACAGTGCACAAGGACGACGTGAAGGCACTCCACAAGGAGCTGCTCGAGCTCACGGCCGCCGAGCGGCGCAAGGTCCCCGGGCTCGAGCCCCGCCGGGCCGACCTGATCCCCGCCGGCTCGATGATGTTGGTGACGGCGATGGACCTCTTCGGGTTCGAGGAGCTCACCCTCAGCGACTGGGCGCTGCGCGAGGGCATCATCCTCGACGCCATCGGTCATCACGACCCCGCCGAGTGGATGCCTGATCCCCGCTCGCTCCGCGGCGCATCGGTGCTCAACCTGGCCCGCCGCTGCAATTGGGGTGAGGCCCACGCCCGCCAGGTCGCGTTCCTCGCCGGCGACCTGTTCGACCAGACGCTGCGGCTGCACAAGCTGTCGGCCGAAGACCGCGAGCTGCTCGAGTACGCGGCGCTCCTGCACGACATCGGCGAGCACGTGTCCACCGAGGGCCACCACCGCCACACCGCCTACCTCATCCAGCACGGTCGGCTCCGCGGCTTCGACCCCGAGGAGGTGCTGGCCCTGGCCGCGGTGGCCCGCTACCACCGCAGCGGCGAGCCCAAGGCCAGCCACGAGCCGTTCGGGTCGCTGAGTCCCGAGCGCCAGGAGCAGGTCACGAAGCTGGCCGCCATGCTGCGGCTGGCCGACGGCCTCGACCGGGGCCACAGCTCCGCGGTCGAAGGTATCGACGTGCACATCGACGACAGCCGGGTAGAGATCGAAGTGCGCTCTGGTGGCGAAGTCGAGCTCGAGCTCTGGGGGGCCCGCCGGAAGCGGGCCCTGTTCGAGCGAGTGTTCGACCGGAGGGTCGAAGTCGTCGCCCGAAGTTCCTGAGTCGTTTACCTTCCGTTCACCTAAGCGCCAATACGTTTTCTCCTCGGTTCCTTACGTTCACGCGCAGACGATTCGATCGGGAGGTCGCGTGAGACTCCGTAACAGGCTGGGCACCGGGTTGGTGGCGGCGATCGTGGGCGTTGCCCTCGTCGCCACCGCGTGCGGGAAGAGCAGCAAGTCGAGCAGTTCGAACGGCACCACGGGCACCACGACCGCGCAGGTGGCGTGTGCCACCGGCACCATCACGGGCGCCGGCTCGACGTTCGTGCAGACGATTGCGCAGCAGTGGATCAAGGACTTCCAGGCCAAGTGCTCGGGCGCCACGATCAACTACCAGGGCGTGGGCTCGGGCGCCGGTATCACCCAGTTCAATGCGGGCACGGTCGACTTCGGTGCGTCCGACGCGGTGATGAAGCCGGAGGAAGAGGCGGCGGCCAAGGCCAAGGGCGGCGACGTGCTGCACATCCCGTGGTCGGCAGGTGGCATCGCGATCGAGTTCCACCTCAGCGGCGTCACCGACCTCAAGCTGTCGCCCGACACGCTGGCCGGGATCTTCGCCGGCACCGTGAAGACGTGGAATGCGTCGGAGATCAAGGCCGACAACAGCGGCGCTTCGCTGCCGTCGACGCCGATCCAGGTCGTGCACCGCTCCGACGGGTCGGGCACGACGAACGCGTTCACGTCGTACATGACCGCCGTGTCGCCGACGATCTGGAAGGCGGGCGCCGGTAAGGACGTGCCGTGGCCGACCGGCCAGGGCGCCAAGGGTTCCGACGGCGTGACCGCGGCGGTCAAGCAAACCGACGGTGCCATCGGCTACGCCGAGGTGTCCTACGCCAAGGGCAGCGGCCTCGGCATCGCCAGCATCAAGAACGCCTCGGGAAGCTACGTGCAGCCCGATGCCGACGCCGTGGCGGCCGCCCTGGCCGAGGCGACCGTGCCGGCTGATCTCAAGATCGTGCCGAACTTCAAGCCCGCCGACGCCAAGGCGTATCCGATCTCCATTCCCACGTGGGCGATCGTGTTCGCCAAGCCGGCCGACGCCGCCAAGGGCAAGCTGCTGAAGGCCTTCCTGGCCTACGCGGTTGACCAGGGTCAGTCGGCCGCCAAGGGCCTCTACTACGCCCCGCTGCCCAAGGACCTGCAGGACAAGGTCAAGGCCGCGGTCGAGTCGATCCAGGCGTAGCTGTTCGAGATGAGCCGCGACGTCCGCCTCGGTGACCGCATCTTCCGCCGCGTCACCGAGGCGGCCGGGCTCGTCGTGCTGGTCACGATCGCCGCCATTGCGGTGTTCCTCGTGGCCAAAGCTGTGCCCGCGTTCCGGGTGAGTGGGTGGGGCTTCTTCAGCGAGAAGCAGTGGTTCCCCGACGCCACGCCGGCCAAGTTCGGGGTGGCCGCGCTGGCCTTCGGCACCGTGCTGGCGGCCGTCCTGGCGCTGGTCATCGTCATCCCCGTGGCCGTGGGCGCGGCGCTGGCGGTCACCGAGCTGGCGCCCAAGCGGCTGGGAACGTGGCTCGGCCACCTCATCGACCTCCTTGCCGCTGTGCCATCGGTGGTGTTCGGGCTGTGGGGGATCTTCTTCCTCATCCCGCGCATGAAGGGCCTGGAAATGTGGCTGGCCCGGTATCTCGACTTCATCCCGCTGTTCTCCAACCCCAGCCACACCTTCGGAAAGTCGGTCTTTGCCGCCGCCGTCGTACTGGCGATCATGACGCTGCCGATCGTCGCCGCCATCGCCCGCGAGGTGTTCCGGCAAGTGCCGCAGGGCAACCGCGAGGCGGCGCTGGCGTTGGGCGCGACCCGGTGGGAGATGATCCGCATGGCGGTGCTGCCGCCGAGCAAGGGCGGCGTGGTGGGCGGAATCATGCTGGGGCTCGGCCGCGCCCTGGGGGAGACGATCGCCGTTGCCCTCGTGCTGGGCGCCACCTACGGCATCACGTTCCACGTGCTGCAGCCGGGTGGCAACACCATCGCCGCCAACATCGCCCTCAAGTTCGGAGAGGCGGGGGCAACAGGCCGGTCGGCGCTCATCGCCTCCGGCCTCGTGCTGTTCGCCATCACCCTCGCCGTCAACATGGCGGCCCGCACGATCGTTTATCGGTCGACGCGGGTGAGCAGGGAGGCGGCCGTATGAGCGTGGCGACGCTGACGGCGCCGGTGTCGCTGCGGCGGCCGACGCTCGGCCGCGGGCACCTGCTCCTGCTGGCCGCGGCCACCTTCCTCGTCACCCTCGGCTTGTTCGCGGTGACGCCGCTCAACGGCGTCGCCGACTTCATCGTCGTGTTCGGTGTGGCGTACGTGAGCGTGCAGACGGCTGCGTCGTACGCCATCGAGGGCGGGCGCGTGGCCCGCAACCGGCTCGCCCTCACCCTGTTGGTTGGCGCGGTCGTGCTGGCGGTTCTGCCCCTGCTCGCCGTGCTCGTGTACACGATCGGCCGGGGCGGCAAGGCCATCTCCGGCTCGTTCCTGTCCCAGACGATGCGCGGCGTGGGACCGCTCGACAACTCCGGCGGCGCCTACCACTCGATCATCGGCACGGTCGAGCAGGTCGGGCTGGCCAGCGCCATCTCGATCCCGATCGGGCTGCTGGCCGCCATCTACGTGGTCGAGTACGGGCGGGGCCGCTTTGCGTTCTGGGTGCGTTTCTTCGTCGACGTGATGACGGGTCTGCCCTCGATCGTGGCCGGTCTCTTCGTCTACGCCTTCCTCGTCATCGGCCTGCACCAGGGGTTCTCGGGTTTCGCCGCCGGCATGGCCCTGTCCGTGTTGATGCTGCCGGTCGTGGTGCGGGCGTCGGAAGAGATGCTCAAGCTGGTCCCCAACGAACTGCGGGAGGCCAGCTACGGGCTCGGGATCCCGCGCTGGCGCACGATCGTCTCCGTCGTCCTTCCCGCTGCATCCAGCGGCCTCACCACCGGCGTCATGCTGGCGATCGCCCGGGTCACGGGCGAGACGGCGCCGCTGCTCCTGACCGCCTTCGGCTTCGATTCCCTCCGCTCCAACCCGTTCCACGGACCCCAGTCCGCCCTGCCGCTGTACGTGTTCCAGCAGGCAGGTTCCGCCTTCGACGTGGCTGTGAACCGGGCCTGGGCAGGCGCGCTTACGCTGATCGCCATCGTGCTGCTCCTGACCGTGGCCGCCCGGCTCCTCACCCGTCGAAACCGACTTGCTACCTGACGGAGGCCCCATGGCCAAGCGCATCGAGGTCGAGCACGTCAGTGCCTGGTTCGGCTCGTTCAAGGCGCTCGACGACGTGACGATCACCATCGAGCCCAAGCAGGTCACTGCGCTCATCGGCCCGTCCGGCTGCGGCAAGTCGACGTTCCTGCGCACCATCAACCGTCTTCACGAGGTCGTGCCCGGCGCCCGGGCCGAAGGCCGAGTCCTGCTCGACGAGGAAGACGTGTACGGCGACGGCGTCGACCCGGTGGCCGTCCGACGGTCGATCGGCATGGTGTTCCAGCGGCCCAACCCGTTCCCGACGATGTCGATCCGCGACAACGTGGTGGCCGGGCTCAAGCTCAACGGCGTCCGCAACAAGAGCGAGCTCGACGACGCGGCAGAACACTCGCTGCGCGCCGCCGGGCTGTGGGACGAGGTGGGCCACCGCTTGGGTAAGCCGGGCGCCAGCTTGTCGGGTGGGCAGCAGCAGCGGCTGTGCATCGCCCGGGCCATTGCGGTGCAGCCGGCCGTGCTGCTCATGGACGAGCCCTGCTCAGCGCTCGATCCGATCTCGACCCTCCGTATCGAAGATCTCATCTCGGAATTGAAGGACAATTACACGATCGTGATCGTCACCCACAACATGCAGGAGGCGGCCCGGGTGAGCGACACGACGGCGTTCTTCAACATCAGCGGCGCGGGTGAGCCGGGCAAGCTCGTGGAGGTCGGGCCCACCCAGAAGATCTTCACGAAGCCCGACGACCCCCGCACCGAGGACTACATCACCGGGAGGTTCGGCTGATGGCAGAGGACCTTCGCGTCGGGTTCCACCGGGAGCTCGAGGAGATCGATCAGAAGGTCGTGCAGCTGTTCGCGTTGGTCAGCGAGGGGCTGTCGGCGGCGACCGACGCGTTCCTGGCCGGCGATCGCGAGGCCGCCAAGCAGCTCATCGACCGCGACAAGGTCATCGACTCGCTGTACGTCGACGTGGAAGAGATCGTCTACCGCCAGCTGGCCACGCAGTCGCCGATGGCGGGCGACCTGCGGTTCCTGCTGTCGGTGCTGCGGATCGTTCCCGAGCTCGAGCGCAGCGGCGACCTGGCCGAGCACATCGCGGCGCGGGCGGCGCGCGGTGTTGCCAGCGCGCTCACCCCGCGCATCCGCGGTCTGGTCGAGCAGATGGGCCTGGTGGGCACCGAGATGTGGCGGATGGCGGCCGACGCGTACGCCGAGCGCGACGGCGCGGCGGCAACCGAGCTCAACGAGCGCGACGACGAGCTCGACGAGCTGCACGTGAGCCTCACGGCCGAGCTGGTGTCGGGGCAGTTGACGGTGCCGATCGCGCTGGAGATGGCGTTGGTCGCGCGCTTCTACGAGCGTCTGGGCGACCACGCGGTGAACATCGGCGAGCGCATTCGCTACATCGCCGCTGGTTCGCTGTCCGGATAGGCGCGGAGACACGAGTTGACCCGGTGGGCGACAGCCAGCGGACATCGGGGCGGCACGCGGATGGACAAATGGTGAACAGTCGGCGACGCGGGGCCGTCGCTGCCGGGGTGCGCACGGGGGCGCCCGTACAGTGAATGACGTGATTGGCCTGCTCGCCGGGGGCGTTGCCGTTGTGCTGCTCGCCGCCCTGGCGATATGGGGCTGGACCTCGCGCCGGGCGACCGCCCGTCGCATCGAGGCAGCCGCCACGCGCATCGAGGGACCCGAGGTGGAGCTTTCTTCCGGTGGGGGGCTCGAGGGCGCCATCGGTCGGCTGGAGCGGGCCGTGGACGCCACCGGCGTCCGGTCGGTCGAGAGCCGAGCGGCGGTCGACCGCATGGCCCAGGCGCTCGAATCGATCGACTGCGGCGTGGTGCTGTGCGATGAAGCCGGCAACGTCGTGTACCGAAACACGTTGGCGCAGGCCTACGCCGGCGCCCGCCACGCCGAGGCGTTGGCCGAGCAGGCTACCGAAGACGTGCTGCGGGCCGCCCTCGACGGCGACCGCCAGTCGCGCACCGTGGATCTCTACGGCCCGCCTCGCCGCAACCTGAAGGTGGCGGCGTTCCCGTTGACCGACGGCCGTCGGGCCATCGGCGCGGTGGCAGTGATCGAAGACGTGTCGGAACGCCGCCGTCTCGAAGCCGTGCGCCGCGACTTCGTGGCCAACGTGAGCCACGAGCTCAAGACACCCGTCGGCGCCCTGGGCCTGCTCGCCGAGACGCTGGCGGACGAAGACGACCCCGGTGTCACCCGTCGCCTGGCCGAGCGCATGCAGCTGGAGGCGGCCCGGGTGGCGCGCATCATCGACGACCTGCTCGACCTCAGCCGGTTGGAGGCGGAAGAAGCGCCGGTGCGCGAGCCCGTCGCTATGCACCTGATCGTGGCCCAGGCCGTGGAGCAGGTGATGCCCGCGGCCGAGCACCGCGAGATCGCCATCAGGGTCGGCAACATCCCCAAGCGGCTCACGGTCGTGGGTGACCGCCGGCAGCTGGTCTCGTCGGTCTACAACCTGCTGGAGAACGCGGTGAAGTACTCGTCCGACGGCGACGAGGTCGAGGTCGGGTGCCGCGCGTCGGGAAACTTCACCGAGTTGTCGGTGCGCGACCGCGGGATCGGCATTCCCTCGCGGGACCACGAGCGGATCTTCGAGCGCTTCTACCGCGTCGACCGGGCGCGGGGACGCGACACGGGTGGCACCGGCCTCGGTCTGTCGATCGTGCGCCACGTGCTCACCAACCACGGCGGCGACATCACGGTGCAGTCACGCGAAGGCGAAGGCTCCGTGTTCACCATGCGACTGCCCACCGGCCCCGGCCTGGTGGCGGTCCCCGAGGCAGGATGATCAATGGCTGAGCCGCACAACACCGTCCTCGTCGTCGAAGACGAGGAGTCGTTCGTCGAGGCGCTGGTCGTGGGCCTCAAGCGCGAAGGGTTCCGGGTGAAGGTTGCCCGTGACGGCCTCGAAGCGCTCGAGGTGTTCGACGGGACGCGCCCCGACCTGGTGCTCCTCGACGTGATGCTTCCCAAGATGTCGGGCGTCGACGTGTGCCGCGAGATCCGCAACAAGTCGCGCGTGCCGATCATCATGGTCACCGCCAAGGGCTCCGAGATCGACACCGTCGTGGGCCTCGAGGTGGGCGCCGACGACTACGTCACCAAGCCGTACCGGCTGCGCGAGCTGGTCGCCCGCATGCGGGCCGTGCTGCGCCGGGCGCCCAGCGAGGAGGGCATGCAGACGAGTGGCGAGGCCCTGACGGTCGGCGACGTCTGGCTCGATCCGGAGCGCCACGAGGTCAGCGTGCGAGGCGACGAGGTCACGCTGCCGCTCAAGGAGTTCGAGCTGCTGGAGTTGTTGCTCGACAACGCCGGCCGCGTGCTCACGCGCGAGACGTTGATCGACCGCGTGTGGGGCCCGCACTACGTGGGCGACACGAAAACGCTCGATGTCCACATCAAGCGCATCCGGGCCAAGATCGAGGAAGACCCCTCGCGGCCGACGCGGATCACCACGATCCGCGGCCTCGGCTACCGCTACGAGAAGCCCCGCTGAAGCTCAGCTGACACCCGCCGTCTGATCAGCAGTCGCAGCGCGGCTGCGCCGGCGAACCCGGCGCCGGCGACGATTCCGGCCACCGCCAGCCACGCCGGGACCCTCACG
>JAFATL010000026.1 GCA_019243975.1 Actinomycetota bacterium
CCGGGCACGCCCGACGTGCTCGGCACGCGCATGCAGTCAGTGGGCGAGGCCATGGCCATCGGGCGCACGTTCCCGGAGTCGCTGCAGAAGGGCCTGCGGTCGCTGGAGCACGGCCGCCTCGGCCTCAACTGCGACCCAGGCGAGGCCGCCCTCGACGCGCTCGACGACGACGAGCTGGTGCGGCGGGCGGCCATCGCCACCCCCGACCGGCCGTTCCAGCTGGAGGCGGCGCTGCGGCGCGGCATCAGCATCGATCGGCTCTACGAGGTCACGCGCGTCGACCCGTGGTTCCTCGACCAGATCAGCCAGATCGTCGAAGAGCGCGCTGCGTTGGCCGACATCGGCATCGCCGGCATGACGCGCGCCGACTGGCGGCGGGCCAAGCGGCTCGGTTTCGCCGACGCCCAGCTGGCATGGCTGTGGGGCACCACCGACGACGAGGTCCGCGCCGCCCGCCTGGGCGCCGACGTGCGGCCCACGTTCAAGACCGTCGACACGTGCGGCGCCGAGTTCGAGGCGTCCACCCCGTATCACTACTCGACCTACGAGGACGAGGACGAGGTGCGCCCGGGGGAGAAGCCCAAGGTCATCATCCTCGGGTCGGGACCGAACCGCATCGGCCAGGGCGTGGAGTTCGACTACTGCTGCGTGCACACGTCGTTCGCCCTGCGCGACGCCGGGTTCGAGACGGTGATGCTCAACTGCAACCCGGAGACGGTGTCCACCGACTACGACTCGAGCGACCGCCTCTACTTCGAGCCGCTCACGCTGGAGGACGCCAGCAACGTCATCGACGCGGAGCGGGCCAACGGCGACCTGGTCGGCGTGATCGTGAGCATGGGCGGGCAGACCCCGCTCAAGCTGTCGGGCCGGCTGCCGCGCGAGCTGGTCCTGGGGACGTCGCCCGAGTCGATCGACCTGGCCGAGGACCGCGAGCGGTGGAACGCCCTGTGCGCCCGGCTCGAGATCCCGCAGCCGGCGGGCGGCACCGCCGTCACGACCGACGAGGCACTGGCCATCGTCGGTCGCATCGGGTACCCGGCGCTCATCCGCCCCAGCTACGTGCTCGGCGGTCGGGCCATGTCGATCGTCTACGACGACGACGGTCTGCGCTCGGCGATGGCCGAGCTAGCCGGCTTCGGGTCGCTCGGTCGCGAAGGCGGTCTGTCCGCCGAACGACCTGTGCTCGTCGACCGCTTCCTCGAAGACGCCATCGAGGTCGACGTCGACGCAGTCCGCGACGCCACCGGCGACGTGATCATCGGCGGGGTCATGGAGCACGTCGAGGAGGCGGGCGTGCACTCCGGCGACAGCGCGTGCGTGCTCCCGCCCGTCACCCTGCCGCACTCGGTGGTCGAGGTGATCGAGGGCTACACCCGCGACATCGCGGCGGCCCTCGACGTGCGGGGCTTGATCAACGTGCAATACGCGGTCAAGCAGAACCAGGTGTTCGTCATCGAGGCCAACCCGCGCGCCAGCCGCACGGTGCCGTTCGTGTCCAAGGCCACTGGCGTACCCCTCGCCAAGGTGGCGGCCCGGGTCATGGTGGGCGCCACGCTCGACGAGCTGCGGGCGGAAGGTCTGCTCAAGCCACCGGTGACCGGTGGGCACATCAGCGTGAAGGAGGCGGTGCTGCCCTTCAGCCGCTTCCCCGATGCCGACAGCGTGCTGGGGCCCGAAATGCGCAGCACGGGCGAAGTCATGGGCATCGACGGCACCTTCGGGCTGGCGTTCGCCAAGAGCCAGATGGCGGCGGGCGACCAGCTTCCCGAGTCGGGCGCCGTGTTCCTCTCGCTCGCCGACCGCGACAAGCGGGGTGGCCTGGCGGCGGCCGTGAAGTTCGCCGAGCTCGGCTTCTCGATCGCCGCCACCGCGGGAACGGCGACCTTCCTCGAGGACAACGGCGTGCCCGTCGAGACCATCGTGGCCAAGGTGGGCGACAGCACTGGTGTCGATGCAGTCGAGCTGGTGGCCAGCGGCAAGGTGCAGCTCATCGTCAACAGCCCCCGTGGCCGGGGCCCCCGCGCCGACGGCGCCCACATCCGGGCGGCGGCGTCCGTGCACAACGTGCCCTGCCTCACGACCGTGAGCGCAGCGCGGGCAGCGGCCGCCGGGATCGCCGACTGGGGCAAGCACGAGCTGTCGGTGCGGTCGCTGCAAGAGATCCTGGCCGGCGAGCAGCTGCAGTTCCCTCTGTGATGGCAACCGATCTCACCGCACGCGTGGGGTCGGTGACGTTGCCCAATCCGGTGATGACGGCGTCGGGCACGGCCGGCCACGGCGCCGAACTGGCTGACTACTTCGACCTCGCGTCGCTGGGCGCGGTCGTGGTGAAGTCGCTGTCGGCGGAACCGTGGGCGGGCAACCCGGCGCCAAGGGTGCACGAGACGCCCCGCGGCATGCTCAACAGCGTCGGGCTGCAGAACCCGGGCGTCGAGGCCTGGCTCGAGCACGAGCTGCCTGCGCTCCTCAGTACCGGCGCGCGCGTCGTCGCCAGCATCTGGGGCTTCACCGTCGACGCCTACGAGAAGGCCGCCACCATGCTCCGCGGCGTCGACGGGATCGTCGCCGTCGAGGTGAACGTGAGCTGCCCCAACGTCGAGGATCGCCGGCGCATGTTCGCCCACTCGCCGAGTGCGACCGCCGAAGTCGTGGCCTCGGCGGCCGCAAGCGACCTGCCCCGTTGGGCCAAGCTCAGCCCGAACGTCACCGACCTCACCGAGATCGCGGCCGCCGCCGCCGAGGCGGGCGCCGACGCGCTGACGTTGATCAACACGGTGATGGGTCTCGCCATCGACCCGTCGACGCGACGGCCCCGGTTGGGCGCGGGCGGCGGCGGCCTGTCCGGCGCGGCCATCCGCCCCGTGGCCGTGCGAGCGGTGTACGAGTGCCGCGCCGCGTTGCCGTCGACACCGATCGTCGGAGTCGGCGGAATCAGCCGAGGCGAGGACGCGGTCGAGATGATCATGGCTGGGGCCGATGCCGTCGAGGTGGGCACCGCCACGTTCGCCGACCCGAAGGCTCCCGCTCGCGTGCTGCGCGAGCTGGAGAAGTGGTGCCGCCGCCAGGGGGTCAGGACGATTTCGGAGCTACGAGGAGCCGCGCATGGTTGAATCGACGTCAGTGGTGACCGCATCGAAGAGCGCCGACGTGCGCGATCGCCTGGCCCTGGCGCTCGACGTCGACGACCTCGTCACCGGCCTGCGCCTGGCCAAGGAGCTGTCGCCCTGGTTCGGCGTGGCCAAGATCGGCCTGGAGCTGTTCAGTGCGAGCGGACCCGACGCGGTGGCGTCGATCGCGGCCTGCGGCTACCGGGTGTTCCTCGACGTGAAGCTGCACGACATCCCGACCACGGTCGGCAAGGCGGCCCGCGTGCTTGGTGCGCTCGGCGCCTCGTACCTGACGCTGCACGCGTCGGGCGGCGTGACGATGCTGCACGCCGGGGTCGAAGGTCTGGCCGAGGGGGCAGAGGGCGCCGGTCTCGAGCCGCCCACGGCCCTCGCCGTCACCATTCTCACCAGCGACGGCGGAGCGCCGCCCCACGTGCTGGGCAAACGGGTGGCGGCCGCTCTCGACGCCCGCTGTGGCGGGCTCGTCTGTGCGGCGGCCGACGTGCGGGAGGCTAAGCAGCTGGCCCCCAACCTGGTCGCCGTGGTCCCCGGGATCCGGCCCGCCGGGGCCGCTGCTCACGATCAGGCCCGGGCGGCCACGCCCCGTGACGCCCTGGAGGCCGGCGCCGACCTCCTCGTGATCGGGCGGGCGGTCACGGCGGCCAAGGACCACCAGCAGGCCGCCCAGGACCTGGTCGACTCGGTTTCGTAGGGCGCGCGTTCGTTGCGCGCATAGGCGCGCGCCACGCGCCGTCTTCTACGGTCGCGCTCGTGCCGATGTCGGAGTACGTGCGCCGCATGCGCGACGCGATCGGAACCGAGTTGCTTCTTGTGCCCTCAGCAACCGTGTTGTTGCGGGACGATGCGGGGCGTCTACTCCTCGTTCGCCACGCGGACCACGGCCAGTGGAGCCTGCTCGGTGGCGCTATCGACCCGGGTGAGTCGCCGCGCGACGCTGCTGTTCGCGAGAGTCTGGAAGAGGTCGGCATTGACGTCGCATTGGGCGAGATCGTCGGCGCGTTGGGGGGTCACGCCTACGAAGTTGAGTACGCGAACGGCGACCGCACGGGATACGTCAGCACCGTCTTCGACGCGCGCGTCAGGTCGGGAGAATTGCGCCCTGACGGTGTCGAGGTGACGGAGGCTCGATGGTTCGACGACGGGGA
The DNA here is from genome assembly GCA_019243975.1 of Actinomycetota bacterium. GTDB lineage: Bacteria > Actinomycetota > Acidimicrobiia > Acidimicrobiales > JAFATL01 > JAFATL01. The sequence continues at coordinate 4,277 of JAFATL010000026.1, forward strand.
GTTGCAACTTGCCGACCTGCATTTCTTTGCCCGGGCGGCGCTGGTGGAGCTGGGCATGATCGAGGACGTCGCCGGCCCGGTCGCGCCTGGCGACGCGGCCAGATCGCCGCGCTAGGGTGCCTGCCATGCCGCTGCCTCCCTCCCTTTCCCCGGACCA
>JAFATL010000288.1 GCA_019243975.1 Actinomycetota bacterium
TGCCCATGGCCTTGGCCGGCTTGAGGTTGATGCCGAGGTCGTCGAGGAACACCGCCTCGGCCGGCTCGACGCCGCACGCCTCGCATGCGATCTCGTAGAAGCGGGGGTCGGGCTTGCGCACGCCGACCTTGCTCGACTCGATGATCACGTCGAATAGCTCCAGCACCGCATCGCGCCCCTCGGCGCGCGCCTCGACGGGAAAGTCCTCGAAGCTGACGAAGTTGTTGGTGAGGCAGGCCGTCTTCAGCCGTTCCTTGCAGCGCTGCACAGCGCCGACCATCTCGGGCCGCACCGTGCCCGACAGCAGCGCCATCACCTCGCGCGCGTTGATGTCGTGCCCCGCTTCGGTGGCCTCGCCTTCGTACAGCCGGCAGAACTCGTCGAACGGAACGGTGTTGCGCTCGAGCTGAGCCCACGCGTTGGTGTCGGGGTTGGTGGCGTTGAGGCCGCGGATGAAGCCGTCGGGCAGGCCGGTGCGCCGCTCGTACTCGGCAAACGCCTCGAACGGGCTGCTGAGGATGACGCCGCCGAAGTCGAAGAAGGCGGCCCTGATCTCGGGCATCAGTGTCTGGTCACCTCATCCGAGCAGGTCGGCGGCGACCGCCCGCCACAGTTCCGTCGAGAGCCGCAGCGAGTCCTGGTCGACGCGCTCGTCGTCGCCGTGGAACATGGTGGCGAACGCCTCGAACGACAGGCGAGGGCTGAACAGGCCGAACCCGTAGCTGGTCACGCCCTTGCGCCGGAAGAACCGCGCGTCGGTGGCGCCGACGGTGAGGAACGGGATGTTGGTGGCGCCGCCCGCCAGGGGGCCGGCCACCCGCTGCAACGTGTCCCACAGCGGTGTCTCGATGGGCGACGCGCTCGACGGATCGTCGCTTTGCGCGGTGATCTCCACCGAGTCGGAGAGGTCGCCGAGCACGTCGACGAGCATGGCGTGCACCTCGTCGCCGGTCTGGCCGGGCAGCGTGCGGATGTCGACCTCGAGCTCGACGTGGTCGGGGATGACGTTGGTCTTGGTGCCCGCGTGCATCACGGTGGGAGCGAACGTGGTGTGCGTGCACGCGTGCGCCTGCCGCGCCAATCCGACCGGCAACGCTTCGCAGAAGCCGGCCAGCGCGTCCTTGTCGAGCAACGGCCCGGTGAAGTCGGGTGGGAAGTCCATGCCCTCGACGAAGCGGCGCCAGATCTCGTGGATGTGCGTCTCGGGCTGGAACTCGTCGATGCGGCGCACGACCTCCGCTGCCTTCACCAGCGCGTTGTCGGTGCGGAACGGTTGCGACGCGTGCCCGGGCGTGCCCTTGACCGTCAACTTGCACCAGTAGGTGCCCTTCTCGCCGACGATCACGGGGAGCTTGGTGCCGCTGCCCGTCGGCATCGGGATGCCGCCCGACTCGGTGATCACGTAGTCGGCGCCGATGGCGTCCCACTCGTGCTCGGTGAGGTACTCGGCCCCGTGGGTGCCGAGCGCCTCCTCGTCGGCGACGGCGAGGTAGATCAGGGTGCCCTTGGGCTTGAACCCGGACAGGGCGAGGTGCTTGGTGGCGACCGCCATCGAGGCGGTGAGGTTGAGCATGTCGATGGCGCCCCGGCCCCAGACCTCACCGTCGACCAGCTCGGCGCCGAAGGGGTCACGCTGCCAGCCGTCGGGGTTGGCCGGCACCACGTCGGTGTGCCCCATGAGCAGGAGGGTGGGTGCCTTGGGGTCGCTGCCCTCGATGCGGGCCACGAGGGAGCCCCGCCCAGGCGTGGGCTCGTAGGTGGCCAGCTCCAAGCCGGGGCCGGCCAGGTACGACTGCAGGAAGTCGACGCTGCGGGCCTCGAAGCCCGATTCCGCCGTCCCGTCGTTGACACAGGCGTTGCGAATGAGGGTCTGGATGACGTCTGTGACCTCGTCGGTGAGGTCGGTGGCGGGGGCTGCAGGCACGTTCGGGCATGCTAGGGCCCCATGTCCGCCCGCCGCGTCGTCGTCGACGGCTCAAATCTGGCCACCGAAGGTCGCACCCTGCCGTCGCTGGCGCAGCTCGACGAGGCCGTGCAGGAGTTCGCCCGGGAGTACCCCGACGCCGAGATCACGGTCGTCGTCGACGGCACGTTCGGCTACCGCATCGACGAGTCGGAGCGGAAGACGTTCGAGGAAGCGGAGATGGCGGGCGAGATCGTGTCGCCCCCTGCCGGCGCCATCGGGCGAGGCGATGCGTTCGTGCTGCGCATCGCCCAGAAGGTGGGCGCCACCGTGCTCTCCAACGACTCGTTCCAGGAGTTCCACGGCGAGCACGAGTGGCTGTTCGACAAGGACCGGCTGATCGGCGGCAAGCCCGTGCCGGGCGTCGGGTGGATCTTCACGCCGCGGTCGCCGGTGCGCGGCCCCAAGAGCCGCATGGCCACGCAGGCGGCCAAGCGAGCCAAGAAGGCCGACGCGGCCAAGGTCACCAAAGCAGCCAAGCGGCCGAAGGTCGTGGAGAAGGCGATCGAGGTGGCGGTGGAGGAAGCAGTCGAGCCCGACTCGCCGTCGGCCCGCCGTCGGCGCCGTCGCCGCGGGGGCGGGAGCCCGCCGGCCGAGCCGGTGAACCCGCCGCTGCCGTTCATCACGTTCGTGGCCGAGCACCCGCCCGGGTCCGAGGTCAAGGGCGAGGTCGAGAGCTTCTCGTCGCACGGCGCGTTCGTGTCGGTGGGGGCGCTGCGGTGCTACCTCCCGCTCACTGGCATCAGTGACCCGCCGCCGCCGTCGGCCCGCAGCGTGCTGAAGAAGGGCCAGCAGGGGACGTTCCGCGTGCACGCCTTCGACCCGCCCCGGCGCGGCATCGAGCTCGAGCTGGTGACGGCGGGCGACATGGCCCCCGCGCCCACGCCTGCGGCCGAGCCCGTGCCGTCGGGACGCGAGGCGCCCGTGGTGCAGCCGCTGGTCGAGCCGGTCGCGGCCGCAGCCGAAGCGGCCGCGGCGGCGCCCACCCCGGCGAAGAAGCGGGCCGGAGCGAAGAAGGCGGCGGCGCCCAAGAAGGTGGCCACCAAGAAGGCCGCCGCACCGAAGAAGGTGGCGGAGCCGAAGAAGGTGGCGGCGAAGAAGGAGCCGGCGCCGGCCAAGAAGGAGTCCGCCCCAAAGAAGGCAGCGGCACCCAAGGCGGTCGCACCGAAGAAGGCCGCCCCCGCCAAGAAGGCGGCGGTGAAGAAGGAAGCCGCACCGAAGAAGGCTGCTGCCAAGAAGGAGTCGGCGCCGAAGAAGGCGGCCGCCAAGAAGGCGGCGCCGGTCAAGAAGGCGACGAAGAAGAGCTGAGCCTGGCCACGACGCGCTCGTAGGTCTCGCGGGCTTGCACGCCCGGAATGAGGGCGCGGTTGTCGAGGTACCAGGCGGGGGTGCCGGTCACGCCCGCGTCGTAGGCGGCCTCGACCGACGCCTTCAACACCTCGAACCACCGCCCGCTGTCGACCTCGGCGCGCACCGCGTCCGCATCGGCGCCCGCGGCATCCACCAGTTCGTCGACGATCTGCTGGTCGCCGAGGAACCGCCCTTCCACGAAGTGGGCGGAGAAGAGCGCCCGGTCCAAGGCCGGGAAGGCGTCGGGGTAGGTCTGGCGCACGCACTCGGCCGTCTGCAGCACCCGGCGGGTGTTGGGCACTCGTTCCGGCCGCCGGAACGGCAACCCGACGGCGTTGCACTCCTGTTCGATGCGGGCGTACATGGCCACGGCTCGGTCGTAGCCGTCGCCCCAGCGATCGCGCAGGGTGATGCCCTCAACGGGGATGCGGGGGTGCAGCTCGAACGGCATCGGCGTGACGGTCACACCGAGGGTCTCCAACAAGGCCGACCGATCCAGGCCGACGTAACACCAGGGTCAGAGGTAGTCCGACCAGACGACTGCTTCCATGCCGGTAGCGTACGCGGGTCATGCGGATCGCCACCTGGAACGTCAACTCGCTGAAGGCCCGCATGCCCCGCGTCGAGGAGTGGTTGGGCTACGCCCAGCCCGACGTCATCTGCATGCAGGAGACGAAGCTCACCGATGCCGCGTTCCCGACCATGGCGTTCACCGCCATGGGCTACGAGTCGGCGCATCACGGCCAGGGCCAATGGAATGGTGTGGCCATCCTCAGCAAGGTCGGCCTCGACGACGTGGTGGCCGGGTTCTCCGACCAGAAGGAGGACGAGGAGGTCGAGAGCCGCCTCATCTCGGCCACGTGCGGCGGCGTCCGCGTGTCGAGTGTGTACGTGCCCAACGGTCGGTCGGTCGGCAGCGAGCACTACGAAGCGAAGCTGGCGTGGCTCGAGCGACTGAGCGGCCATCTCATCGCCACGACGGATCCGAAGAGCGACGCGGTCGTGTGCGGCGACTTCAACATCGCCCCCGAGGACCGCGACGTGTGGGACGCCAAGAAGGTGCACGGCGCGACCCACGTGAGCGATCCCGAGCGCAAGGCGCTGCAGGTGCTGCTCGACTGGGGGCTGGTCGACGCGTTCCGCCAGCGGTACCAGCAGGACAAGTTGTTCTCGTGGTGGGACTACCGCGCCGGTGACTTCCACCAGCACCGGGGTATGCGCATCGACCTGGTGCTGGCCACGCAGTCACTCGCCGACCGCGTCGAGTACGCGCTGATCGATCGGTTCGCGCGCAAGGGCAAGCTGCCGTCGGACCACGCGCCGTTGTTCGTCGACTTCGCCGACGCGTAGAGAGGCGCCGACACCGATGTCCGAGTACACCCCGAACGACCCGAGCCTGGCCGAGCGCTTCACCAACGCCCTCAACGTCGGGCCGTCGCCCGAGCGGGCCGAGATGCGACGCATGGGCGCGGCGATGCGGCGCGTCATCGAGCGGCTGGTCAACAGCAAGGCGCCCCTCGACGAGCTGCGCGAGGCGGCCGACATGCTCGAGGAGATCGCCCACACCCTCGAGAAGCACCCGCAGGGCCGCATGTACGAGTTCGCCGAGTCAGCCAACGCCGGCGCGCCTCTCGCGTTCTTCGACCACAGCCCGGTGATGGGCGTGTCGAACCCGCTGGCGCCGCCCCTGAAGCTCGCGGTCATCGACGACCGCGTGCGCGGCGAGGTGCGCTACGGGTCCGCCTACGAAGGCCCGCCCGGCGCGGTGCACGGCGGCTACGTCGCCTGCGCGTTCGACGAGGTGCTCGGGCTGGCGCAAACCATCGGCGGCCACCCCGGCATG
>JAFATL010000287.1 GCA_019243975.1 Actinomycetota bacterium
ACGTTCCACGGCAGCGGGCCCAACACGTCGGACCGTCTGCGCCGCTCGCTGGCGATCCATTTCGTCGACGGAGATGTCACTGCGGCGTCGCGTGAGGGCATCTGGCAGCACTACAACCTCGCGCTGTTCCAGGAGCGGGGTGGCCAGCTCGGCAAGCCGTACCGCTTCGACGACCTCTGCCGATCGTCTACTCGCGGCCGTGAGCTCGCGGGCTGACGAGCCCTGGGGGTACGCCGAGGACGTCGACGACATCGGCGGCCAGGTGGCCATCGTCGGCGTCGGCGAAGCGGAGCACTCCGCCGCGTCGGGGCGGACGTCGCGTGAGATCGGGGCAACGGCCGTCCAGCGAGCGATCGCGGATGCCGGGTTGTCGCCGTCGGAGGTCGACGGGATCATGTGGTCGGGCTTCGGCGGTGAGCAGCTGGACGTGGACGCGTTCCACGCGCACTTCGGCACTTCGCACGACATGTGGACGTCACGGCGCGGGGGCGGGACGACCATGGCGGCCACCGCGCCGATCGAAGCGGCGCGGGCGCTGCACGAAGGTCGCGCCAAGTACATCGTCAACTCGTTCGCGGTGGCGTGGGCGACCGAACGGGGCCAGATGGTCGGCGGTCCCGGCCAGTTCCACGCCCAGCAGGACTTCAAGCAGCACCTCGAGGTGCCGTTCGGCTGGTTCCCGCAGCCGGTCTACTTCGCCACCATCGCTCGCCGGCACATGCACGAGTTCGGCACGACGCAGGAGCAGCTGGGCGCCATCGCGGTGGCGTTCCGCCGCCACGCCAACCTCACGCCGGGCGCCGTCATGCACGACCGCCCGCTGACGCTCGAGAAGTACCTGGCGTCACCCACGATCGCGGCGCCCTTCCGTAAGGAGGACTGCTGCCTGATCTCCGACGGCGGTGCGGCCTACGTGATGACGACACCGGAGCGGGCGCGTGATCTGCGCCAACCCGTCGTCGAGGTCGCCGGCGTCGGCATCGGGACGTCGCACACCGGTAGCAACTGGGCCCAGCAGCCTGCGTTCACGTCGACCCCCCAGGTGTTCGCGGCGCCCGGCGCGTTCGCCATGGCCGGCCTCACGCCCGCCGACGTCGACGTGCTGACCATGTACGACCCCTTCACGATCGTGGCCCTGATGCAGATCGAGGACATTGGCTTCTGCCCCAAGGGAGAGGCCGGCCCGTTCGTCGAGGAGCGAGGCATAAGCGTCGAGGGCGGCGCCCTGCCCACCAACACCCACGGCGGAATGCTGTCGCACTCCTACGTGCTCGGCATCGCCCACGTCGTCGAAGTCGTGCGCCAACTGCGCGGCGAGGCCGCCGCCCAAGTCGAGGGGGCCCGGGTCGGCATCTACGGCGGCTACACCGGCCCCCAAGCGGCCACCCTCGTCCTGACCAAGCCGTGAGAGGATTCGGGCGTGCCTGAATCTCCTTGGCAGGGTGATGCCTGCTCACTCGTAGACGCGTTCCGGAACGGCGAGCGGTCGCCGGTGGAAGAGGTGGAGGCCACGCTGGCCGCCATCAAGGCGAGCAACCTCAACGCCTTCACGTATGTCGACACCGACGCGGCGCGGGCGGCGGCGGCCACGGCGGACGTGTCGATGCCGTTCGGGGGCGTGCCGACGGCGATCAAGGAGCTGGAGCCGGTGGCGGGGTGGCCGTTCACCGAGGCCTCGCTGGTCTTCAAGAACCGCAAGGCGGCGATCACGTCGCACCACGTGCAGCGGCTGATCGACCGCGGCGGCGTGGTGCCCGTTGGGCAGACGACGGCCAGCGAGTTCGGCGGGCTCAACGTGAGCATCACCAAGATCAACGGCGTGACCCACAACCCGTGGCGTCACGGCCGCACGGTCGGGGGCTCGTCCACCGGTTCGTCGGCAGCCGTGGCTGGTGGCCTGGTGAGCCTGGCCACGGGCGGCGACGGGGGAGGGTCGATCCGCATCCCGGCCGGCTACACCGGCTTGCTCGGCATGAAGGGCACGTTCGGCCGCATCACGCGCGGCCCGCACGCGTTCATGCGCCCGCACACCGTCGTCTGCGGCAACCTGTCCCGCTCGGTGCGCGACGCGGCCCGCTACTACGACGTGTGCGCGGGCACCGACCCGTACGACCCGACCAGCCTGCCCAACCCGGGCGGGTGGGAGGCGGGCCTGGGCACACACGAGCTGCGCGGCCGCAAGGTGGCGATCGTCCCCAACCTCGGCGGCGTCACCCTCGAGCCCGGCGTGGAGGACCGCATCCGCGCCGAGGCCAAGGCGCTCATCGCCGACACCGGCATGGTCGAGGTCGACGTTGCCGTGGAGCCGCCCAACCTGGCTGCGCAATGGATGATGGGCAACCTGGCCACGCTGTTGTCCGACCTCGGCAACGAGTGGCCCAAGTGCGCGCCGCTGCTGACCGAGGAGGTTGCCGTCGGTCTGCGCCTTTCGCAGTCGCTCTACAACCTCAACACGGCGGCGGCGGCCGAAGGCCTCCGCGTCGAAGCCAACAACGTGATGGCGCGGGCGTTCGAGCAGGTCGACTTCATCATCGCCGCCACCAACCCGGGGCCTGCCTTCGCGGCCGACGCCGCGACCAGTAGCAGCGAGAGCAGCTTCATCGACTGGGCCAAGTCGAACGAGGTGGCGCGCTACCTGTTCCAGGGCGTGCTGTTCGGCGTGCGCATGGCGGCCAGCGCGGCGCCCAAGCTGCCCGCCGCCTTGCTGGCCACCGCGAGCAAGCGCTTCCCCGACCTCGTCAACATGGGCGCCCTCACGATCATCTCCAACATCTACGGCAACCCCGCCGTGTCGATCCCCGCCGGCACCGTCGACGGGCTGCCCGTGGGCATGCAGGTGCTGGCGCCGCACCACCAGGACGCGTTGTTGTTCGACGTGGCCCTGGCCGTGGAGCGCGAGCGGCCCTGGCCGATGGTTGCGACCCCTTCCTCGTAAATAGCTAACTACGTAAGCTACGATGCCGGGATGGCGCTCCGCGTTCCCAAGACGGCCGAGCTGGTCGCCGACAGCATCCGCGGTCAGATCGTCCGCGGCGAGCTGAGCGAGGGCGACACCCTGCCCGCGGAGGCCGACCTGACCCAGCAGTACGGGATCTCGCGGCCGACGCTGCGGGAGGCGTTGCGCATCCTGGAGTCGGAAGCGCTCATCACGGTCAGCCGCGGCGCTCGTGCCGGTGCGCAGGTGCACCGTCCTAGCCGTGAGGTGGCGGCGCGCTACGTCGGGCTCATCCTGCAGGCGGAGGGCGTGCAGCTGGCCGACCTGTACGAGGCGCGGGTCACCATGTTCGCCCCCGCGGCCCGGGCCCTGGCCGAGCGAGGCAGGAAGTCGGACGTGAAGGTGTTGCGCAAGGCCCTCGACCAGCTGGCCGGCTTGGCCGAGGACGCACCCGCGTTCCTCACCGCGGCTGCACAGTTCAACGTGACGATGCTGGAGCTCACCGGCAACCGCACGCTCACCGTCATGGCCGGCATGCTCGGCGACGTCGTCGACATGCACCTGCGGGCCGTCGCCCGCGACTGGCTCAGCCACCCCGCCCGCGCCCGCGAGGCACAGAAGGTCCTGACCGCCCTCGACCACCTCATCGGCCTCATCGAGACAGCCGACGGCGAAGAAGCCGAGACGTTCTGGGCCGCCCAGATGCGCCAGTCCGCTCGCTACTCCCTCGACCACTACGGCCCCAAGACCGTCGTCGAGCTGCTCGCCTAGCTGTCCAAGTAGCGATTGAGTGCCGTAATTCGGCACTCAATCGCCTCCTGGACGTCAGCCGCGGGCAATGTCGCCGAGGACTTGCCAGACGGTGTCGGCGCCGCCGAAGGGGGAGAGCACGATCTCGTCGGCGCCGGCGTCGAGGTAGGCCTGGGCCGCGGTGGCGAGCTGGTTCTCGTCGCCCCACGGGATGACGGCGTCGATCATGGCGGGCGTCCAGCCGTCGGTCATGCCCTTGTCGGCGTCGGGCACGCCGGCCCGCACCAACGTGTCGGCGTAGAACGGCATGCGGGGGTAGATGCCGAGGTCGCGGTTCACGATCTCGATGACCTCGTCGCGGTTCGTGGACAGCACGCACGGCACCGAGGCGATGACCGGCGGCACCTCGCGGCCGGCGTCGGCCGCGCCCTTGGCCACGTTGGGCACGACGGCATCGGCGATGTACGACGGCGGCGCCAGCCACGGCAGGGCGGCGTCGGCCAAGGCCCCGGCGGTGCGGCACATCTGCTCGTGCAGGGCCGCCAGCATGACGGGCGGGGTGCCGCCGCCCTCGACATCGAGGAACCCGGTGACGCGGTAGCGCTCGCCTTTGAACGACGCCTGCCCGTCGCGCAGCAACGCCTTCACGATCTGGAGGTACTCGCGCACGTGGCCGACGGGGCGGTCGAAGTCGACCCCGTACATCTTCATCACCGGCTGGTGGCTCGGGCCGACGCCGAGCCGGAAGCGCCCGCCGCACGCGGCGTTGGCGGTGGCTGCTTGCTGCGCCATCACCACCGGGTGGCGGGGCCAGGTCGGTACGACCGAAGTGCCCAGCTGGATGCGCGACGTGTGCGGGCCGGCCAGGGCCAGCGCCATAACCGGGTCGAAGCCGAACGCGGATCCCAGCCACATCCCGTGCAGGCCGGCCTCCTCGCACCCCTGGGCCAGCTCGACGACGCGCCCGAGGTCGCGGGTCTCCGGGAAGATGACCGAGAGCTTCATGCTGGTCTCCTGTTCCGTCGCCTAGCCGTCGAGCTTGAGCACACGCAGGGCGTTCTCACGCAGGAACTTGGGCCATACGTCGTCCTTGAACGGCACGTTGGGCATCTCGGTCATGATCCGCTCGAGCGACAGACCGATGGGGAAGTAGCCGGCGTAGATCACGCGGTCGGCGCCGCGCGTGTTGGCGTAGTCGACGATGTCACGCGGGTAGTACTTGGGCGCGAACGCGGACGTCGAGTAGTAGAGGTTCGGCCACTTGAGCATGAGCTTCACCATCAGGTCGGTCCACGGTTCGCAGCCGTGACGGGTGACGAAGCGCAACTCGGGGAAGTCGTAGCAGACGTCGTCGATGTGCCCGACGTACTGGGGCTGGTACGGCACGCGCGGCCCGGGGATGCCGGCGCAGCAGAAGATCGGGATGTCGAGCTCACAGCACTTGGCGTAGATCGGATAAAAGCGCCGGTCGTTGATCGCCACCTGCGGGTTGAGGCCGCACGGGAATGCCGACGCGGCGCGGGCACCGAGCTCGTCGTGGGCCCGCACCAGCTCCCGCACGCCTTCCATGCCCTTGTTGGGGTCGACGCCGAAGCACGGAATGAAGCGGTCGGGGTGCTCGGAGACCGCCGCGACGCCCTTGGGGTTCTGGAAGCTGACGTCGATCATCGAGCGCTCGACGTTCCAGTGATCCATCTCCCGCAGCAGCACGTCGGGCCCCTCGGAGAAGCGCTCATCCTTGGGGACGTCCTTGAACATGTACTCCACCGGGAACTCCATGTCGTGGCTCTCGGCGTCGCGCAGCAACGGGCTCAGGAACTTGTACCAACGCTTGTGGTCGCCCGTGGGCACCGCCATCATCGTGTCGACGATCGGGACGTCGGTCGGCATTGTCATCGCAACAGCCCCGCGGTGTTCTCGCGCATGATCATTCGGATCTCCTCGTCGGTCAGGCCCTTCAGACCCTCGGCATAGTCGATGGGGCTGGCCAGGCCCTCGGGATGGGGGAAGTCGGACCCGAACAGCACCTGGCCCGGCCCGATCAGATGGGCCAAGGCGGGGATGTCCTCCTCGTGGTACGGCGACACGAACACGTGGCGCTTCACCACTTCGCTGGGCTTCCCCTCGACGTAGCCGCCCGGCCACGGGCCGTTGCGGCCCATGCCCTTCATCTTGTCGAGCTGGGCGAGGAGGTACGGCACCCACAACGAGCCGTTCTCGACCGACGCCACCCGGATGTTGGGGAACCGGCCGAACAGGTTGTGCAGCACCATGGCCGCGATCGTCTCCATGATCGGCCGGTCGCCGTAGAAGCACGACCACTGCAGCGCCGACTGGTGGTGCGAGTCGGGGTTGGCCTCCTCGCCCCATGCCGTCGAGTACAGCTCGTTGTAGCCGGACTCGCCGATGTGCAGCCCCACCAGCACGCCCGCCTCGTCGACGCGTGCCCAGAACGGGTCGAAGACCGGATCGGCGGGCGACAGGCCGAAGGCGGGGCCGGGGCGCAACGAGATCACGCGGGCGCCCAGCGCCAGGACGCGCTCGAGCTCGGCCACGGCCAGGTCGACATCGCGCAACGACATCAACGGGGCAGCGAAGATCCGGTCGCGGTAGGCGTAGCCCCAGTCGTCCTCCAGCCACCGGTTGAACGCCTCGAAGTTGGCGTACAGCTGCGCGGGGTCGTCCTTCATGAAGTGTTCGACGCACACGGCCAAGGTGGGGAACAGCAGTGTGGCCTCCACCCCTTGTTCGTCCATGACGGCCAGCCGGGCGTCGCGGTCCAGATACGCGGGCGCCACATCTTCCTCGACGGTCGTGCCTGTCTCCTCCGTGAGCCCGGACTTCATCGTGCGCAGCATCTCCCGCAACGCCCCCGGCTTCACCACCCGGTCGTAGTTCTGGCGCAGGAACGTGAACGGCTTGTCGCCGATCATCACTCGCTCGTCGTCGCCCGCGCCCTCGACGTGGACGGCCAGGTGGGCCAGCGCCTTCGGCATGTGACGGGTGAACGCGTCGCGCGGCTCGTAGTAGTGCTCGTCGGCGTCGACCAGTGGAAAGCCCATCGGCGAGGACATCGCGCTCACCAGTACTGCTCCTTGAGCTGCTGCTTGTAGAGCTTGCCCGTGTCGAGGCGGGGGAGCTTGTCGATGAAGTCGACCGACTTCGGGCACTTGTAGTGGGCGATGCGCTCGCGCGCGTAGGCGATGAGCTCGGCTTCCAGCTCGGGCCCGGGCGTGACGCCCGCCGCCACCTCGACGACGGCCTTCACCTGTTCGCCCATGTCCTCGTCGGGAACGCCGAACACGGCCACGTCGGCGACGGCCGGGTGCATGACGAGCACGTTCTCGACCTCCTGCGGGTAGATGTTGGCGCCGCCCGCGATGATCATGTGCGCCTTGCGATCGGTGAGGAACAGGTAGCCCTCGTCGTCGACGTAGCCGACGTCGCCCAGCGTCGAGCGCCCGGTGCCGACGCCGGCGGCCGCCGTCTTGGCCGGGTCCTCGTGGTACTCGAAGTCGGGACCGTCGGCGAAGTACACGGTGCCGACCTCGCCGGTCGGTACCTCGTTGCCGTCCTCGTCGAGGATGACGGGGCGGCCGAGCAGCGGCTTGCCGACGGAGCCGGGGTGCTTCAACCACTCCTCGGCCGTCAGGTAGGTGAGGCCGTTGC
>JAFATL010000603.1 GCA_019243975.1 Actinomycetota bacterium
GAGAGAGAGGACGGGCATGGACGTCGCCATCGTCGGCATCGGTCTGCATCCCTTCGGGCGTTTCGAGGGCGTGTCCGACATGGACATGGGTGTGTTCGCGGCGCGGCAGGCGATGCGCGACGCGGGCGTGGCGTGGAGCGACCTGCAGTTCGCGGTCGGCGGCAGCCTGGGCCAGACGCTCGGTGGCGGCGCCAGCCCCGACACCATGGTCAGCCGGCTCGGGCTCACCGGGCTGCAGTTCATCAACGTGAGCAACGGGTGCGCCACCGCCGGCAGCGCGCTGGCGATGGCGTGCAACTCGATCCAGGCGGGCGTGTTCGACGTCGGCCTGGTCGTCGGGTTCGACAAGCACAGCCGGGGTGCGTTCGACCCCGACCCCGCGTCGCTGGGCCTGGGCCAGTGGTACGGCGACATCGGGTTGATGCTGACGACGCAGTTCTTCGCCATGAAGATCAACCGCTATATGCACGACTTCGGCATCACCCGCAGCTCGCTGGCCAAGGTGGCGGCCAAGGCCCTCCGCAACGGTTCGCTCAACCCCAACGCCTGGCGGCAGAAGCCCATCAGCGAGGAGGAGATCCTCGCCTCGCCGGTGCTCAACTATCCGCTGACGCAGTACATGTTCTGCTCGCCCGACGAGGGCGCCGGCGCCCTGGTCGTGTGCCGCGCCGACCAGGCCCACCGCTACACCGACCGGCCCGTGTTCGTGAAGGGCATCTCGGTGCAGACGCGGAAGTTCGGCTCGTTCGAAGTGATGGCGCCGTGGCTGCCGATCGAGCGCGGTCACGCGCCGACGGTCGACGCGGCGCGGGCGTGCTTCGAGATGGCGGGCGTGGCGCCGGGCGACGTCGACGTGGCCCAGATCCAGGACAGTGAGTCGGGCGCCGAGATCATGCACATGGCGGAGAACGGGTTCTGCGAGGACGGCGAGCAGGAGGCGATGATCCAGGCTGGGGAGACCGAGATCGGCGGTCGGCTGCCGATCAACACCGACGGCGGGCTCATCGCCAACGGCGAGCCCATCGGCGCGTCGGGCCTGCGGCAGATGCACGAGATCGTGCTGCAGCTGCGGGGCGACGCCGGCCAACGCCAGGTCCCCGGCGACCCGCGTGTGGGCTACACGCAGGTGTACGGCGCGCCCGGCGTCGGCGCCTGCACGCTGCTCACCACCTGAGGACCGGCCCGCCCGTCGTGCGCCGCTCCGCTGCCCTCGCGCTCGGCGCACTCGCGGCCGTGTCGCTCGTGCTGTTCATGCCGGCGTCTCGGGCCGACGCGCCGGCGCAGCAGGGGTGGTGGAGCAAGCTGCGCCAAGGCGGCATCCCGACACCGGCCCCGCCCGGGGCCCCCGCCGATGGCCTGTACGTGGGGGCCGACCCCACCGGTCCGCTGGCGTTTGCGGCGCTGCGGTTCCGGGCCGAGGTGCCGGGCACGTTGACGCTCACGATCGCGCCCAACCAGGTGGCGCCCGCCAGCGCGGTGTCGATTGCGCCCGCCACCAAGGACTGGCAGGCGGTGCAGAACGGCGACTGGGCCGCCGCGCCCACGTTCGACGCAGCGAAGGCGGTGGCGGGCAAGCCGTCACCTGACGGCACCGCCATCTCGTGGACGCTGCCCGAGACGTTCCCGACGCGCAACGGGCTGATCGATGTCGTGCTCACCGAGCAGGGCACCGGCCCGGCCACCACCGCGTTCGTCAAGCCCGGCCCCAACGCCTACACCGCGCAGGCGCCGCCGGCCGCCGAGGCGGCGACGCCGCTGCCCGACGCCGAAGCGCCGCTGCCCGATTCGTTCGGCGCGCTGCCGACCGAGCCCGCCGCGTCGGCGCCGCTCCCCGACCTCAGCGCCGCCGTCACCGCGCCGGCCGCGCCCGCCGTCCCCGAAGGTGCCAGCGGTACCTACGCGGCGAGCGGGTCCACGTTCAAGGGCGCCCCGCCCGTTGCCCGCAAGAGCGGTCTCAGCCACCTGCAGTTCCCGTTCCCGGTGTTCCTGCTCGGCCTCATCACCGGCATGACCTACGGCATCCTCGCCGTGGGCCTGGTGCTGATCTTCCGGTCCAACCGCATCATCAACTTCGCCCACGGCGAGATCGGCGCCTTCGCAGCCGCCGTGCTCGGCGTCACCGTGACGCGCTGGCACGTGCCGTACTGGGTGGCGTTCCCCGGTGCGCTCCTCATCGCCGGCGCCGTCGGCGGGTTGAGCGAGGTCGTCGTCATCCGCCGCCTGCGCAACGCGCCGCCGGTGATGAGCATCGTGGCCACCCTCGGCCTGGCCCAGTTCCTGCTGCTGTTCTCACTCGTCATCAACAGCCAGGCCAGCGCCGGCCGTTTGTTCCCGCAGCCCGCGTTCCTGCCCGAGTTCGACGTCGGCGCGCTGCGCGTCACGCGCGCCTACTCGGCGATGCTGTTCATCACGCCGCTGTTGGTGCTGGCCCTGGTGTGGTTCCTGCGCAAGGGGCGGTCGGGCCTTGGCATCCGGGCCGCCGCCGCCAACCCCGAGGCGGCCCGCCTCTCCGGCGTGTTCGCGGCGCGCATGTCGACGCTGGCGTGGGCCATCGCCGGCGGCGTGTCGGCGTTCACGGCGATTCTCGTCTTGCCCACGCGCGGCTTTGCCAACGCGCAGTTCCTCGGCCCTGGCTTGTTGCTGCGCGCGCTCACGGCCGCGGTGGTCGCGCGCATGGTCAGCCTGCCGATCGCGCTCGCCGCCGGCCTCGCCGTGGGCGTCGTCGAGCAGGTGCTGCTGTGGAACTACCCGCGCGGCGGCCTCGTGGAGGCGGTGCTGTTCATCGCTCTCATGCTGGTGCTGCTGATCCAGCGGCGACGGGGGATGGCGCGCGACGAGGAGAAGGGGAGCTGGGCCGCCGTGCAGGCGTGGGCGCCATTGCCCGAGCGCCTGCGCCAGGTGTGGGCCATCCGCAACCTGGGGTCGATCGTCGCCGGCATTGGCTTGGCCGTGGCGCTGCTGATGCCCGTGCTCACCACC
>JAFATL010000643.1 GCA_019243975.1 Actinomycetota bacterium
GCTTCCGCGTGGGCCGCTGGGTGTCGGCCGACGGCGGCATCGCGTCGTTCGCCCTCCCCAACGAGCCCCACCGCAAGATGAGCGACGAGGTGCGGGGCGACGTGGAGGAGACCGTCAGCGCCCACTTCGGTGTGCGAGTCCCCATCAAGTTGGTGGTCGACCAGGGTGAGCACGAGACGGCCGAGGCCAGTGCCACGCCGCCGCCCGCGTCGGCCACCACTACGGGCCGGGCCCTCGGCGCGGTGCGCAAGGCCCAGAAGGCATCGGCCGCGGCACCGGCCCAGAGCACGGCCTCGGCCCCCGCGTCGACCCCCGCCCCCGCTCCCGAGGCCCCGGCGCCGGCGAAGGGCGGCGCGTTCCCCACGCGCGACGACCTCACGGCCGCGTGGGCCGACGAGATCCTGCCCAAGCTCAGCCAACGGGCCCGGGCCCGCTTCCGCGTGGGCCGCTGGGTGTCGGCCGACGGCGGCATCGCGTCGTTCGCCCTCCCCAACGAGCCCCATCGCAAGATGAGCGACGAGGTGCGGGGCGACGTGGAGGAGACCGTCAGCGCCCACTTCGGTGTCCGTGTCCCCATCAAGTTGGTGGTCGACCAGGGCGAACACGAGACGGCGGAGGCCACCGCCACCGCGCCGCCCCAGGGGCCCGACGAGCCCGTCGACCTCGGCGAGTTGGAGGACGCCCCGGCGGTAACCTCGCCCGAAGACCGCCTGAAGGAAGCGTTCCCCGGCGCGGAAGAGGTGACGGTTAGTGAGTGAATCCGACGCGGACAAGCCGGAGATCGTGGGCGGCATCCCGGGCATGCCCGACCTCAGCGAGGGCTTCGACCTGGGCGGGCTGCTCGAGCAGGCGCAGCAGATGCAGCAGCAGCTCATGGACGCGCAAGCAGCCCTGGCCGACGAGGTCGTCGAGGGCCATGCCGGTGGCGGCGTGGTGAAGGTGACCGTGACCGGCGGCATGGAGTTCCGCTCGGTGAAGATCGACAAGTCGGCCGTCGACCCTGACGACGTGGAGATGCTCGAGGACCTGATCCTCGCCGCGCTGCACGACGCGTCGCACAAGGTGCAGGAGCTCACGCAGCAGGGCATGGGGCAGCTGGGGCTGGGCGGCCTCGGCGGCCTGCTCGGCTGACCCACCCGCAGTGTCCGTCTACGCGGGGCCGGTGCAGGACCTGATCGACGAGCTGGGCCGGATGCCCGGCATCGGGCCGAAGTCGGCCCAGCGCATCGCCTTCCACCTGCTCCGCCTGTCCACCGAGGACGCGTTGCGGCTGGCCCGCTCCATCAGTGAGGTCAAGGCCCGCATCTCGTTCTGCCGCCGTTGCTACAACGTGGCCGAGGTGGTCGACGGCGCCGCCGCCGAGTGCGCGCTCTGCACCGACACGCGCCGCGACCCGACGGTCGTGTGCGTGGTCGAGGAGCCGCGCGACATCGTCGCCGTCGAGAAGACGCAGGAGTTCAAGGGCCGCTACCACGTGCTGCAGGGCGCCATCAATCCGATCGAAGGCGTCGGCCCCGACCAGCTGCGCATCAAGGAGCTGGTGGCGCGCCTCGAGCCCGAAGGCATCACCGAGGTGATCCTCTGTACGAATCCCAACATCGAGGGCGAGGCCACCGCCATGTACCTGGCCCGCCTGCTCAAGCCCCTCGGCCTCAAGGTCACCCGCATCGCCAGCGGCCTTCCCGTTGGCGGCGACCTCGAGTACGCCGACGAGCTCACCCTCGGCCGCGCCCTCGAAGGCCGCCGCGAGGTCGACGAGTAGCTACTGCTTCTTGACCGCCTTGCGAGCGCGCCGAACCGGGGCGGGCGGCTCTGGCGCAGGTGGAGGCGGCGGCGGTGGCGGTGGCGGTGGGGGTGGCGGTGGCGCGAACGGGGCGACGCCCACCGACGTCGAGAGGGGCGTCTGGTTCCAGTGGAAGAGGAACACGATGCCCGCGCCGGCCGCCAACACGATCGTCGAGCCGAACGACGCCAGCGCCCGACCGCGCGTGCCTGCCTCGGTCACCCCGGGTGCGATCACTTTGAAGATGTCGTAGATCGTTGCGCCCAGCGCCGGAATGGCGACCACGAGCGCGAAGAAGCACGCCACGTACAAGTACGTGTGCCAGACGCGCACGCCGGCGCCGTCGACCCGGTCGGCCAGGTACTGGCGCAGCCAGCGGTAGTGCAGCAGGAACAGCAGCGCGGCCAACGCACCGACGATGACCGCCACGACGATGCCCCGGTAGTCACCGTCGTGCTGGCCCGGCTCCCGGATGAGCGGAGCTCCCGAGCTGTGATCGCAGGTGATGTTGCCGCTGGAGTCGCCCGAACACGACTGCGAACGCGCCGTCGAACCCAGGAACGTCGCGGTGCTGTAGTCGTGGTCGACGGTGAGGTTCAGCGCCGAGGAGGCAAGGCCGAACACGGCGAACAGCACGGCGAAGACCGAGAAGAACGACACCGCCGTGAGGTAGAGCGTGGCCGGGCGTTCGTGCAGGGGGTCGGGCTCTGACCGTCCCCCGGCGATGGCGACGATGGCGAGGACGATGACGCCGAGGGGG
>JAFATL010000701.1 GCA_019243975.1 Actinomycetota bacterium
GGTTGGCGATCGTCTCCCTGTCGTCGTGCAGCGGCTCCTGCTCCGACGGCGCGGCGGCGACGAAAAAGCGCGTGTCGTAACGGCGGGGCGCACCCCGCGGCGTGATCCAGTGGCTGATGTAGTGGATCTGCCCGGCCGCGATGTGCAGGCCCTCGGTGCGGCAGACATCGATGAGGCGTTGCTCGCCGCTGTCCACTGCCTTGCGGTGCAGCCGGAATCGCTCGGCCACCGCCGGGTCGGCGAAGGAGATCACGTGGCCGTCGCCCGCATGGGCCAACAGCACCCCGGCTTCCTCGAAGCATTCGCGCACGGCCGCCACCCAGTAGGCCAATCCGCCCTCGTCGATGCCGAGGAGCTGCGAGGCGTTGGCATCGCTACGCCCGTCGCACACCGCCTCCAGATCAGCGTGACGATCGGCCTCGTCGACGGCCCCGCCCGGGAACACGTACGCGCCGCCGACGAACACCGAATTGAGGCTGCGGCGCAGCATGAACACGTGCATGCCGTCGGCCTCGTCGCGCACGAGCAGGATGGTGGCCGCGTCTCGAATCGGTACCTCGTCGGCCACGACCTGAGGCTAACCGGGCACCCGACTACCCTTCGCGCCGATGTCAGCGCGGGACCCCTTCATCGGCGACGGCATGACATGGCGCGAGCGCCTGGTCCCGCGGACCGTGCTCGGCATGGCCGTGCTCATCCTCGCCTTCGCCGTCGGTGCGGCGTTCAGCGGCGTCGTCTTCTACAGCTACTACCAGTTCCGCAAGGACAAGAGCGACGCCTACATCAAGAACTTCAACAGCCGGTACTCGACCGCCCAGAAGACGATCCAGGCCGAAACCAACAACGCCAAGGCCGAGATCCAGAAGCAGCTCGAGCCCATCCAGAAGGTGCAGGCCCAGGGCCAGCAGCTGGCCGACCTGCTCAAGAACGTGCAGCCGTCGGTGTGGTTCGTGCGCACCCTCGACGAGCAGGGTCAGCCGTCGGTCGGCTCGGCGTTCGTGGTGGCGTCCGACAGCAACCAGTCGCTGCTGCTGACGTCGCTGGCGGCGGTGCGGGCCGCGACCCACAACCCGGGCCCGCCGATCACGCTGGAGAAGGGCGACCAGCAGCTCAAGGCCACGCTGTGGACCTGGCAGGACGAGCGCGACCTGGCGTTGCTCATCGCCCAGAAGGGCAGCCTGCCCAAGCTCGACTTCGCGCCACGCGACCCGGCGCTGAAGACCGGTGATCACCTCTTCGCCATCTCCGGGCTGGGGGCGGCGGGTGGCTCGATCACCCAAGGCACGGTGGCCGACGTGTCGGGCTCGGGCATCCAGCACGACGCGGCCATCGGGCCCGCGTTCCAGGGCGGGCCGTTGGTCAACGCCAAGGGCCAGGTGTGGGCCGTGGCGTCACGCGCCTACTCGCCGGTGGGCTTCACCACCGACTCGGTGTTCTTCGGCATCCCCATCCGGACCGCGTGCGACAAGGTCCTCAAGTGCCCCAATGACGTCGCCGGGTCGCCGGGCTCGAAGGGCGGGGGCTAGCCCCTAGCGGATCAGGCCGCCCGGCGGTGCGGTCGTGGTCGTGGTCTCGTCGGGGCCAGGCACCGTCGTGGTGGTCGGGATCTCCGGGGCCACCGCCACCGGCGCGGGCGGCTCCACCTGATAGGGCCCACCGGTGCCGCTGTCGATCGGCGTTCGTTTGTCGCCCGGGTCGAAGCCGCCGCGCGCGTTGCGGGCGATGGCATCGGCGATCGCCTTGAGGGGCGCGGGCTGGTTGAAGTCGGTGACGGGCACGTCCTTCAACGCCTGGCTCATGAAGTCGTGCCACGTGCGGGCCGGGATGGTGCCGCCGAACACGCGCGCCACACCCTTGATGCCGAGGAGCGGGTGGAGGCTGTCGGCGTAGCCCATCCACACCGACGTCGACAGCGTCGGCGTGTAGCCCGTGAACCAGGCGTCGTGGAAGTTGTCGGTGGTGCCGGTCTTGCCGGCCGCCGGGCGCCCGATGTTGGCCGACGTGCCGGTGCCGCCGGAGATCACACCGCGCAACAGGTCGGTGACGTTGTCGGCCACGGCCTCGTCGAGCACCTTGATGCCCTTGCGCTTGGTGTTGTCTTCGAGCACCTTGCCGTGCCCGTCGACCATCTTCACGATCGGCGTGGCCGGGAAGCGCTCGCCCCGTGCGGCGAACACGCCGTACGCAGCGGCGGCGTCGAGGGGGGAGATCGAGCTCACACCCAGGGCGAAGTTGCCACTGCAGGTCTGCACGCTCGGGCTGTACCAGACGTTGGTGATGCCGAGCTTCTTGGCCATCTCGGCCGTCTCCTTGCAGCCCACGTCGCGGACGAGCTGCGCGAACACAGTGTTGACCGACTTGGCGGTGGCGGTGCGCAGGTTCATGCTTCCGCCGCCTTCACCTTCGTTGTTGTGGATGTCGCAGTTCTTGCCCGTGCAGTGGGGGACGTGGAACACCGGCGGCGCCGGGTACACCTTGGTGGGCAGCACGCCTTGCGAGAAGGCGGTGGCGAGCACGTAGGGCTTGAACGACGAACCCGGCTGCCGGCCCGTGCCGCCGCCCGTCACGGTGTGGTTCGACGGGTCCCAGCACAGTGCGGTGACCTCGATCTTCACGTTGGTCGGCTGCTTGTCGCACCCGCCGAGGGCCAGGTTCACCGAGCCGAACTCGCCCGTGTAGAAGTCGCGCCCGCCCACCAGCGCCTTGACGAAGCCGGTCGGCGGCTCGACGGCGGCCAGCGCCATCTCCAAGGGGTCCTTGGTGCCCTTGAGCTGGTTGGCCACCGCCTTCTCGGCCTCGTCCTGCAAGGCGGGGTCGAGTGACGTCTGGATGGTGAGACCGCCTTCGAGCAGCGCGCTCTCGCCGTACTTGGCGTTGATGTAACGCTCGACGTAGTCGACGAAGTACGGGTACTGCCGCACCTGCTGCTCGGGCGGGTAGATCAGCGTGGCCGGCCCGGGTGGCTTGCCCCGCACCGCGTTCCACACCGGCTGGGACATCGCCACGTCGTATTCCTCTTGGCTGATGTAGTGCTGCTGGAGCATCTTCTTCAGCACGTCCTCGCGCCGTTGCTCCGCCTTGTCGGGATGGCCGCGAGGCTCGTAGTCGCTGGGCGCGGGGATGAGGCCCGACAGCAACGCCGCTTCGGACAGCGTGAGTTGGTTCACCGGCTTGCGGAAGTACGTCTGCGCGGCGGCGCCCACACCGACCGCGCGGTTCCCGAGGTACACCGACTGCAGGTACTTGAAGAGGATCGTGTCCTTGTCGTACTGACGCTCGAGCTGGCTGGCGAGGATGGCCTCGCGCACCTTGCGGGTGACGTTGCGCTTGCGGTTCGTGTACGCGTTCTTCACGTACTGCTGGGTGATCGTCGAACCGCCCTGCACGGTGCTGCGGTTGCGCAGGTCGGCCCACAGGGCGCGGGCGCTGCCCCGCAAGTCGACGCCACCGTGCTTGTAGAAGTTGCGGTCCTCCGACGCGATCACCGCTGCCTTCAGCACCTGCGGGATGTCCTTCTGGTCGACCGGGATGTTCTGGTCGGCCTTCTGGATCGTCGCGATCTGTTTGCCGTTGATGTCGAGGATGTGGCTGGTCTGCGATTCGACGATGTCTTTGGGCTCGGGCAGCGACGCGGGCAGGGGGAGGAAGAGGAACGCGGCGAGGATCGTGGTCACCACGCCGATCGGCACCGCGATCGACGACACCAGGGCGACACCGAAGGTGCGAAACAGGCCGCGCATCAGGGCAAGAGCATGGCAGCCCCGTAGGCTCACGCCAGTGCGCCCACCGAGCGTCGACGCCCTGGCCCGCGAGCTGGCCGTCACCGGCCTGCCTCACCCCTTGCTGGTCGACGTGGCCCGGGCCGCGATCGATGCGGGCGCGCCGGAGTCGGCGGCGGCGCGGGCCGCCGATCTGGCCCGCGCCCTTCTGCAACCGGTGGTCAACGCCACCGGGGTGTTGCTCCACACCAACCTCGGGCGGGCGCCGGTCGACGTCTCGGTGCCGGCCCGGTTCACCAACCTCGAGTTCGACCTGACCACCGGCCGGCGCGGCTCGCGGCACGGGCATGCAGCGACGCTGCTGGCCCGGGCGGCGGGCGCCGAGGCGGCGCTGGTGGTGAACAACGGGGCGGCGGCGGTGATGCTCGTGCTGGCCGCGCTGGCGCGCGACCGCGACGTCGCCGTCTCACGGGGCGAACTGGTGGAGATCGGTGGTGGCTTCCGCGTGCCCGAGGTCATGGCGCAGTCGGGGGCCCGCCTGCGCGAGGTCGGTACGACCAACCGCACACGCCTGGCCGACTACGCGGCGGCCGATGCCGACGTGGTGCTCAAGGTGCACCAGTCCAACTACCGCATCGTCGGCTTCACCGAGGCCGTCGACGTCCGCCAGCTGGCGACCCTCGGGCGCCCCGTCGTCGTCGACCAAGGGTCGGGG
>JAFATL010000372.1 GCA_019243975.1 Actinomycetota bacterium
GGGCCCTCGTTCATCTTCCACCGGCCCCTGCACGTGCCGATCGTCGCCTGACGGTCTTCTTCGCTCGGCCTCGCCGACTACTGCCGTCGCCGTTGCCGGCGGTGCCGAGGTAGGACGTCACCACTTCGGGCGACTGCAGCACGTCGGCGGGCGGGCCGTCGGCGATGACCGAGCCGAGGTGCAGGCACACCAGGCGGTCGGCGATGCCGGCCACCAACGGCACGTCGTGTTCGACGATGACGAGGGTGGCGCCGGTGCGGTCGCGCAGGTCGGTGAGGAGACCGGCCATCGCTTCGCCCTCGCGCTGGGCTACACCCGACGTCGGCTCGTCGAGGAGCAGCACGCGCGGTTGATGGGCGAGCACGCACGCGAGTTCCACCAGGCGCCGGCTTCCCGTCGACAGCTCGGACACGAACGAGTTGGCGAACTGGGCCAAGTTCAACGTCTCGAGCAGATCGTCGACGCGCGCGGCCACGGCCCGTTCCGAGGCGCGGGTGGCCTTCAGGGGCAGGAGGCAGGCGATCGGATCGCGCACGTCGACGTGGCGCTCGAGGGCGACGGCCAACGTCTCGCGCACGGTGAGGGACGGGAACAGGCGAGCGTCCTGGAACACGCGACCGAGGCCGAGCTCGGCCCGATCGGCGGGCGTGTTGGCGGTGACGTCGACGCCGTCGACCACGATCCGCCCGGTGTCGGCGCCGAGGAAGCCGGACACGAGGTCGAGCAACGTGGTCTTGCCGGCGCCGTTGGCCCCGATGATGCCGACGATTTCGCCGGCGTGGGCGGCGAGCGACACGCCGTGCAGGGCGGCCACGCCACCGAACGTCTTGCCCACCTCGATCACGTCGAGCGAGAGCGGGGTGTGGCCGTTGGTCGACGCCCGGGCGCGCTTCGGCACCGCGGGGGCGCGGTCCGGGAGGAAGACGGCGCGGGCCAGGTCGGGCCGCTCGAGCAGGTCGGCGGTGGGACCGTCGTAGCGGACGGTGCCGCGTTCGAGGAACACGGCCCGCGGCGCGATCGACGCGGCGACGTTGAGGGACTGCTCGACGATCACGACGGTCGTGCCCGCTTCGTTGAGGCCCCGCACCACGTCGAGCAGGACACTGACCACGGCGGGGGACAGGCCGAGCGAGAGCTCGTCGATCAGCAGCACCTCGGGCCGGCACAGCAGTGCCTGGGCCACCGCGAGCATCTGCTGCTCGCCGCCGCTGAGCAGGTTGGCGCGCGTGTGCAAGCGCGATCGCAACGACGGGAACAGCTCGAGAGCGCGCTCGACACCGTCTCCATCGCCGGCCCCGTCGGACGACTGCGTCCACTGCGCCAGCCGCAGGTGCTCGGCGACGGTGAGCGACGGGAACACGCCCTTGCCGCCCGGCACCATCGCCACCCCGGCCCGCACGCGCGCCGGCGCCGACAACGCGCCGAGATCACGCCCACCGATGCGCACGTCTCCCGACGCCGACCGCAACACGCCGGTGATGGCGCGCAGCAACGTCGACTTCCCCGCCCCGTTCGTCCCCAGCAGCGCCACCACCTCGCCCTGCGCCACCTGCAGATCGACCCCGAACAGGATCTGCACGTGCCCATACGACGCGTTGACGTCCCGCACGTCCACGAAGGAACCGGACGCGACGGCCACCTCCTGTCCAGGAGGCGATAGAGGGGGGGTAGACGCCCCACTATCGCCACTTGGACGTGGTTCGAGGCCGTGGCGGCGGGCGACCCAGGCCAGGGCCGCGTCTCGGAGGCGGTAGAGGCCGGAGGCGATGCCGCCGGGGGCGAGGAGGAGCAGCACGAGCAGGCCGGCACCGGTGGCGAGCAGCTGGGCGGCGCCGTGGAGGAACCACTCGGCTCCTTTCACGTAGGCGGCGCCGGCGAGGGCGCCGGAGATCGAGCCGAGGCCGCCGACCACGACCATGGTGAACACGACAACGCTGTGCTCGGCGTTGAAGCTGCCGAAGCTCACGCCCCGCAACGCCACCGCGTACAGGCCGCCGCCGAGCCCGGCCAGCGCGCCCGACAGGGCGAAGGCGACCAGCTTGAGACGCGTGGCGTCGGCGCCGAAGGCGGCCGCACCGCGTTCGTTGTCGCGCACGGCCAACAGCGCACGCCCGGCCCGGCTGCGGCGCAGGTTGTGGGCGAGCGCCAGCACCAGCGCCAGCACGATGAGGCAGAAGAAGTAGAAGGACAGCGGCGACTCGATGCTGACCCGTCCGTGGAACAGCTTCGGACGCAGCAGCGACACCGGGTTGAGGGTGGGGAAGTAGCGCGAGCTCAACAGCCACGACGACACGGGCACGGCGAAGCCGAGGGTGACGACGGCGAGGAACAGCCCGGGGATGCGCAACGCGGGCACGCCCACCAGCACGGCAGCCAGCCCGCCGGCCAGCACCGAGGCGAGCAGGGCGACGAACAGGTCGGCGTGGGCGTGCACGAGCAGGCTCGCCGTCACCGCCGCGCCGATGCCGACGAACGCGAACTGGCCCAGGCTGATCTCGCCCGCCCAGCCCGTGAGGACGACGAGCGAAACGGCGATGATCCCGTAGATCGCCATCAGGCCGAGCAGCGTGCGTTGCGAGTCGGCGGCCAGCAACGGGAGGAGCACGACGGCCGCGACCACGACCACCGCGCCCACCACCTTGGCGACGCGCACCTCGATCGTTGCCAGCAGCTCCTTCGACACCGGTCGCACCTGCTCGACGGCCACGTAGTCGCCCAGCTCGCCGCCGGTGACGCGCCGAACGCCGCGCCGCTGGAACAGCAGCGCACCGAGCAGCACTGCGAACACGAGCGCGTCCACGGTCGCCGACTGCGGGTACGACCAGTAGATCGACTGCTGCAAGACGGCGATGCCGATGGCGGCCAACGCCGTGCGGGGCAGGCTCTCCATGCGGGCGATGACGGCGGCGGCCAGCGGCACCAGCAGGGCGGACGGGCCGGCGATGACGCCGACGTTGGCGCCCACCACCGGCGTCGACAACATGGCCCCCAGCCCGGACAAGCCGGCGGCGACCATCCACGTCACCATCGACAGTCGCCGCACGGGGATGCCGAGCAACAGCGCCCGCTCGCCCGAGTCGGCGGCGGCGCGAATGGCGATGCCCACCGACGTCCGTCCGAGGAACCACCACAGCCCGAGCCCGACCACCGGCACGGCGATGACCGCCATGAGATGGTCCCCGGTGAACAACAGCGGCCCGATGTTGGTGTGGAAGCGGAACGGCGTGGTGAAGGCGGTGAACGGCTTGAGGTGGGTGAACCACGTCGGCAGCACGATCGTGAGGGCGCCCAGCAGCTGGGCCACGCCGATGGTCGCCACGGTGAGGATGAGGCGGGGCGCCGTGAACAGCCGCCGCACGACGACGGCGTCGATGACTGCGCCGGTGGCGACGGCGGCCAGCAGCCCGAGCGGCAGCGCGGCGAAGTACGGGAGCCCCCAACCCGCGATCAGCACCGTCGCCAGCCCGGCGGCCAGCGCCCCGATCTCGGCCTGGGCGAAGTTGATGGCGCGCGTGGCCCGGTACACGAGCACGATGCCCATCGCCGTCAGCGCCTGCAGCCCGCCGAGCACCACGCCC
>JAFATL010000147.1 GCA_019243975.1 Actinomycetota bacterium
ATGGGTCGGTCTGCGTCCGACAGCACGCCGAGGCCGTCACTGGTGGTCACCGCGTCCTCGATGAAGTAGGTGCCGCCCCCGAGGCGGGCGACGAACCGCAGCTCGACGAGCACGTCGTGGCCGGCCTCGAACGACCGGTGGGTGAGCTGCAGCGGCGTGTTGACGCGCGCGGCCAGGCTCCCGTCGGCGGCGCGGATGGTGAAGGTGAAACGGGGGTTGGCGACCGGTCGCTCGAAGCGCACCCGCACGCGCAGCCGCAGAGGCGTGCCGCTCTCGACGTAATGGGCCGCGCCCTCCTGGCCGAGCAGGGCGCGCTCGGAGACCGTGACGCCCCCGACGTGGCGGACCTCACCGAGGCCGCCTCGCCCATCGCCCTGCTGCGAAAGCAGCACGTGATGGCGGGCGATGGCGTCTTCGACCGGGCCGTCGAAGTCGACGTTCCCGTGGTGCAGCACCACGGCGCGGGGGCACAGGACGCGGATCGACTGCAGGTTGTGGCTGACCATCACGATGGTGGTGCCCGCCGCCCTGATCTCCTTCATGCGCTCGGCGCACTTGATCTGGAACGCCAGGTCACCGACGGCCAGGATCTCGTCGACGAGGAAGACCTGCGGGTTGGTGTGCACGGCGACCGCGAAGCCCAACCGCATGAACATGCCCGACGAGTAGAACTTCACCGGCGTGTCGATGAAGTCGGTCAGCTCGGCGAAGTCGACGATGGCGTCGAACCGGCGGTCGACCTCCGCCTTGGTGAGACCGAGCAGCATCCCATTCACGTAGACGTTCTCGCGACCCGACATCTCCCGGTGGAAGCCGACGCCGACGCTGATGAGCGGGGCGACTCGGCCGCCGACGGTGACGCGTCCCGTCGTCGGCCGCGTGACCCCCGCCAACAGACGAAGCAGCGTCGTCTTGCCCGCGCCGTTGGGGCCGATGACGCCGAGCACGTCGCCTTCGGCCAGGGTGAGGTCGACGTCACGGAGCGCCCACAGTTCGCTGCGCGTCGGCCGCCCGAACGGCAGCAGCGACCGCAGGAGCATGGCGCGCTCTTGCAGCTGCCAGTACCGCTTGCCGACGCCCTCGAGCCGGATCACAGCAGGTCCGCGAACAGGCGGTCGTGGCGCCGCTGCGCTTCCAGGGCGACGACAGCCAGCCCCAGGGTGGTCACCACCGACACCACCAGCGCCCGCTGCCAGTGCGACGGCGCGCCCACCGCTGCCGTCTGGAACAACGCCACGATGCCGGTCATCGGATTGAAGTCGGCGAGGCGCGACAACCCGCCCAGCATCGACTTCGCGTAGGCGATCGGCGTCACGTAGAACCACACGAGCAGCCCTGCCTGCACGAGGAACTTGACGTCGCGGAAGTACACGTGCAGCGCCGAGAGGGCCAGCCCGAGCGCCAACGTGAACGCCAGCAGGAGCACCACGGCCGGCACGAGGAGCAGGAGCCGGGGCCCGAACTGGCCGTGAAGGAACGGCAGTGCCAGCGCCAGCACCGCGATCGACACGCACAGCCCGGCCAGGTTGGCGAGGCACGGCACGATCGGCAGCAGGGCCCGCGGGAACCACACTTTGTCGGTGAGGTTCGACCCGTCGACGATCGCGGTGGACGCGGCGGTGAGCGAAAGCGCGAAGTAACTCCACGCCAGCACTCCGGCGAGGACGTAGGCGGCGAAGGCGCGGGCGTCGCCGACGCGGATGATGTGCGAGAACACCACGGCCAGCACCACCGACTGCACGACGGGCACGGCGACCGCCCACAACACGCCGAACGTGGCGCGCTTGTAGCGCACGTGGAAGTCGGCCCGGCTGAGCATCAGCAGCACCTCACGGTGCGCCCATACCGATGCCAGCCACGCCCGTCGGGAGTCGGGGTGCTCGTCGAGCTCCATCACCACGCCCGCAAGGCTATTGAGGCGCGACCGGTCCGACCGTCAGGGGGCCCAGCGGTAGGGGACGTCGGGGCTGTGCGGATCGATGCGCACGATCTCCTCGGGGTCGTGCGGAATGGTGGCGCAGTTGGCGACGAACGCCGGCACGTCGCCGTCGCCCCGGAAGCCGTTCCACACCAGGGGCGGGATGGTGACGAGGTTGTAGTCGTCGCCGCCCAGCGGTAGCTCCATCACCTCGCCTCGGGTGGGTGACTCGGCGCGGTCGTCGTAGAGGGCCAACGTGATCACGCCCACCGGCACGGCGTAGTTGAGCGTCATGACCTTGTGCAGGTGCCAGCCCTTGACGACACCCGGGTAGACCATCGAGAAGTAGATCTCGCCGAACGCCTCGAAGTGCGGGTCGTCGGCGCGCAGCATGTGCAAGATCGCGCCGCGCTCGTCCGGGATCCGCCGCAACGGCGTGATGCGGACGCCCTCGATCACAGCTCGCTCCGGTGGGCGAGGCAGAACGCCAACGTCTCCTCGACGGCGGCCGGCAGCGACCCCTCCGGCTTCCACCCCTGAGCAGCGAGCCGGTCGATCGACACCGCGTACGGCGCCGGCTCCGCGGTGGGCGGCGGGGGAGCCGCAAGGGCCGGGCGCGTGCCAGTCAACGTCTCGGCTCCGTCCTGCACGATGCCCGCCAGCTCGCGAACGGTGCGGGATCGGCCGCTCCCGAGGTTGTACGTCCCGCTCGCCAACTGCTCTGCGTCGGCGGCCCGGGCGATCGCGTCGACGACGTCGGTGAGCGCGATGAAGTCGCGCCACTGCAGCCCGTGCGTGCGCAGCTCGACGCGACCGGTGGTGACGGCCTGGCGGCACAGATCGTTGGCGACGAGCGTCCAGCGGTCGACGGCGGCA
>JAFATL010000375.1 GCA_019243975.1 Actinomycetota bacterium
TCACGCGCGAGGGCGCGGGCGCCCGGTTCAAGCCGGTAGATCGTGCGGCCGAGCGACGGCCGCACGATGAGCGATCCGCCCGCGTCGGGGTTGTCGTAGAGGGTGAAGCCCAGCAGATGCCCAAGCGTCCGCCCGTCCAATCCGACCAGTACGACGCCCTGTTTGTCGTCTCCAATGGCGACGCCTTCCTTCGGAAGCGCCCCGAGGTGTTCTGGGGTCAGCGTGGCTCCGGCAGCGATCGGAGGCGCCGAGATGTCGGTGTTCTCGGCAACCGTGCCGACCGTGACCGCGGAGGTTGCCGTGGTCGAGGACGTCGTTGGCGCGGTACTGGACGATGACTTCGTGGTGCAGGCCGCGACAAGCAATGCACCCGCCAGGACGAGCGAGCCGACTCGCGTGCCCCCCACTGGTTGTCAGTGTGGCGCGTCCGGCCGGTTAGCGCGTCCAGGCTGTGTGAATGGCGTGGAGGCCGTTGGTGACGCGGTCGACGAACTCGGTGTCGCGGGCGGGGTCGCCGTCGTCGAGCCAGTTGAGGACGGCCTCGACGAGGTAGCTGACGATCGTCTCGGCCGCCCACTGGTGGATGAGCGGGTCAGGGATGGACCCGCCGATGAGCGTCGACGCCGCGTGCACCGACCGTTCCCGCTGCTCCTTCGCATAGCTCTCGAACTGCGGCTCGCGGGAGGCGTGGCGGAACATCAGGATGAACGCCTCGGGGTCTTCCCGCGCCACGGTCAGCAGCGTGTTGACACCGAGCCCGCGCCGGTCGGCCCGGCTCAACCCGGCGAGGAACACCTCGGTCAGCCGGTCGGCCACCCGCTGCAGCACTGCCCGGTACAGCTCTTCCTTCGACTCGAAGTGCCGGTACACGATCAGCTTGGTGATGCCGGACGCGGCGGCCACGTCCTCCATCGACGTCGCCGCGTAGCCCGACTGGGCGAACGCATGGGCGGCGCCCTGCAGGATCGTCTCCTGGCGCTCGGGCCGGGACAGCAGCTGGCGTGACTCCGTTGCCATTGCCGCCAGTATACCCACGAGTATACACTTTCGAGTATGACGACCCTCCAGACGGAGTACACCGAGACCGAGCTCCTCGCGAGCCACCCGGTGGTCGAACCCCTCGTCGCCGGCGGCGTGAAGTGCCATGGCGGGTTCGACGACGACGGCAACTACGTGTCGCCCCGCACGCTCAACCGCTGGCCCGCCATCGACGCGTGGCAGCAGCAGCGCGAGGAGCAGTTCGACACGCCGATCCTCGACATCCCCCTCGACACCTGGCCCGAGCACTACCCCAACGTCGCCCAGGCCAAGTTCCTCATCGGCAGCGGCGTCCCGCAACCGACAGTGTCGATCCTCACCCGCATCGGCACGGTCGAGGGCTTCGGTTCGATGATCCGCTACTCCGTCATCCCCGAGTTGCAGAAGCTGTTCGACGAGGACGTCACGGGCACCGCCATGTCGCACCTCGACCGCGGCCTCTACGAAGCGCACGCGCGGGACGAGGCCGGCTTCGAGGACGAGGGCGGTCACAAGCAGATGTGGTTCGCCGCTCGCGACGTCGCCTTCGAGAACCCCGTCACCGAGGACGAGACGGCCACCATGCTCAGCCGCATGGGCATCCCCATGCCGGGCGCCAGCGGCAAGCCGGTCGACATGGCGAAGATCCGCGAGGAGATGATCGCCCGGCGGGTGCTGCCCGACGACATCCCGTTCGAGCTCGAGTCGCTCATCGAGCGCATGGCCCGGCTGCTGCTGATCGAGATCTCCGCCTACCACGCCTTCGCGTGGGCCGAGGACGTGCTGTCCGACCACGACCTGGTCGCCGGCGACGGCGAAGCCGCACGCCTCGTCTCCTACATCCGCACCGACGAGGCGCCCCACGTCGCCTACCTCAAGACCACGCTCACCGAGATGCGCGACCGCACGTTCGTCGGCACGTCGGGCAAGAAGTACAAGGGCACCGACATGATCGGCCGCATCTGGGATCGCGCCGTGAGCGAGTCGCTGGGCGAGCGCCGCGAGCAGACGCTGGCGGTGACCGTGCGCGAGATCGAGCACGCGCTGAAGGACAAGCGCAACAAGGACGACCTGCTGGAGGAGTTCCACTCCCTCGGCTCCATCCGCCCGACGGCAGACGGGTCGTTCACTGCCGTGACGGCGACGTACTGATCCGACAAGGGAGCGCGTCATGAAGTTCGGGATCTTCTACGAGCACCAGCTGCCGCGCCCGTGGACCGACGACTCGGAACGCCAGCTCATCCAGGACGCCCTCGAGCAGGTCGAGCTGGCCGACCGCCTCGGCTTCCACACCGTGTGGGAGGTCGAGCACCACTTCCTCGAGGAGTACTCGCACTCCTCTGCGCCCGAGGTGTTTCTGGCCGCCGCATCGCAGCGCACCAAGAACATCCGGCTCGGCCACGGCATCGTGCAGACGCCGCCCGCGTTCAACCACCCCGCTCGGGTGGCCGAGCGCATCGCCATGCTCGATCTGGTGTCGAACGGGCGGGTCGAGTTCGGCACCGGTGAGTCGTCGTCGGAAGCTGAGCTGGGCGGGTTCCAGATCGACCCGACCTACAAGCGGGAGATGTGGCAGGAGGGCCTGGAGGTCGCCATCCGCTGCATGACCGAAACGCCGTTCACCGGCGTCGACGGCAAGTACGTGCAGATGCCACCCCGCAACGTCATCCCCAAGCCGGTGCAGACGCCTCACCCGCCGATCTGGGTGGCGTGCTCGCGGCGCGACACGATCCACCTCGCCGCTCAGAAGGGCATCGGCGCGCTGACGTTCGCGTTCATCGATCCGGAGGAGGCGCGCTCC
>JAFATL010000209.1 GCA_019243975.1 Actinomycetota bacterium
ACTTCGGGCCGTCGGGCGAGGCGATGCCGTACGGCATTCCGTACACGGTCGTGGCCGGCGGCCACGGCAAGGTCCGGCCGACCTTCGACTACGCCGACGAGAGCGACCCTGGCCCGTACCCGTTCGGGCCGGAGACGCCGATCGAGGGCGGCCAGCAGGCCAGCGGCGACCGCCACGCCCTGATGGTCGACAAGGACGCGTGCGTGCTCTACGAGCTGTATGACGCCAACTGGAACAACGGG
Source organism: Actinomycetota bacterium (assembly GCA_019243975.1). Taxonomy (GTDB): domain Bacteria; phylum Actinomycetota; class Acidimicrobiia; order Acidimicrobiales; family JAFATL01; genus JAFATL01. The sequence goes on from JAFATL010000209.1 coordinate 243, forward strand.
CAGCCCACCGCAGGCTCGGGCGCGGTGTTCGATCTTCGCGGCGACAACCTGCGCCCAGCCACGTGGACGTCGGCCGATGCGGCGGGGCTCCCGATCCTCCCCGGGCTGCTGCGCCTCGACGAGGTGCGGGCCGGCCACGTCGACCACGCCATCCGCTTCACGGCACAACGCACCGACCGCAGCTACCTCTGGCCCGCCCGCCACCAGGCCGGCGCGGCCAGCGACCCCAACCTGCCGCCGATGGGCGCCCGGTTCCGCCTCAAGTCGTCGTTCGACATCAGCCGGTACCGCGCCGACACGCAGGTGATCCTGCGCGCCTTCAAGACCTACGGCATGTTGCTCGCCGACAACGGCTCGAACTGGTACTTCCAGGGCACAGCCGAGGACGGCTGGGACAACGGCCTGCTCGACGAGCTGAAGTCGGTGCCGGCCAGCGCATTCGAAGCGGTCGACGAGTCGTCGCTCATGGCCGACCCCAACTCGGCGCGAGTGAAGGGCGCGCCCGCGACGAGCCCGGGAGCAGGCGGCTCGACGGCAACAACGTCACGGACCCGTGCCACGCCGACACCGCGCGTCGCAGGCACGGCCACGACGGCGCTGCAGCAGCCCGCAACAACAGTTGCGCCCACGCCGACAACCGCGGAGTCGACGACCACGACGTCAGCCCAAGGATCGACCGAGGTGGCCGCCGGGTCGAGGCCCGCATCCCGATCCGGGCACCCGACGCATGCGGCACTCCTTGGATTGGCAGTCCTGCTGGCGGGGACAGTCGGGACATCCGCCGCGTTTCTCGCCCGTCGGCGCCGCGAATGATGCGGCCGACCCATCGTGTCGGCAGCCCGCCTGTCGTTTGATGAAGACATGAGCGTGATGACGATCGACACCCGGCCGGCCCGCGACATCCACATCGGGTGCCACCGTCATCCCTTCGAGCCGGCGACCGCCGCGTGCGAACGGTGCCACACCGTGCACTGTTCGGACTGCGTGGTGTTCCCGTTCCGCACGCGCAACAAGGCGCTCTGCATCCCGTGCGCGCTGATCGCCGGCGGCATCCGCCGCCGATAGGCGTCGCTAAGCCGAGGGTTCGCTGCCGACGACGCTGACGAACGAGACGCACTCGCCCGGCGCGCCGCCCAGGTTGTGGGTGAGACCGAGCTTGCGGCCGCCCTCGGTCACGCTCTTGATCTGACGTTCGGGCGGGGCCTCCTGGCGCAGCTGCAGCCAACACTCGAAGAGCATGCGCAGGCCCGATGCCCCGATCGGGTGGCCGAAGCTCTTGAGGCCGCCGTCGGGATTGACCGCCAGCTCACCGTCGAGGTCGTAGGTGCCGGCCAGGACTTCCTTCCACGCAAAGCCGCGCTCAGCGAAGCCCAAGTCCTCCATCAGCACCAGCTCGGTGGGCGTGAAGCAGTCGTGCACCTCGGCCATGGCCAGCTCGGCGCGCGGGTCCTCGATTCCGGCCTGCTGGTACGCGTCGGCCGCTGAGCGCACGACCTCGGTGAACGACGTGTAGTCGTAGTCGGGGTCGATGGGGCCGGCGGCGGGGCCGGCGACGAACGACAGCGCCTTCACCCACAGCGCCTTGTCGGTGTACTTGGGCACGTCCTCGGCGCGCACGATGATCGCGGCGGCAGAGCCGTCGGAGACCCCCGAGCAGTCGAAGATGCCGAGGGGACCGGCGATCAGCGGGCTGTTGCAGATGGTTTCCTTCGACACCTCCTTGCGGAACTGGGCGCGCGGGTTGAGGGCGCCGTTCTTGTGGTTCTTCCACGCGATGCGCGTGAGGACGTCCTTCATCTCGGCGTCGTCGACGCCGTACTTCTTGGCGTACGCGGGTGCGAGCAGCGAGAACATCGCCGGCGCGGTGAGGCCGGCCGCGGTGCCGTCGTTGGGCGGCGCCGCGCCGGTGAGCCCGGAGAAGCCCGAGTCCTTCAGCTTCTCGACGCCGACCGCCATGACCGTGTCGTAGGCGCCCGACGCGACGGCGTAGCACGCGTTGCGGAACGCCTCCGAACCGGTGGCGCACATGTTCTCGAGGCGGGTGACCGGCTTGTAGTCGATCTTGAGCGGCCGCGACAGGGTGAGGCCGCTGATGCCCGACCCCATCGTCCCGAGCCAGAACGCGTCGATGTCGTCGAGCTTGAGGTTCGCCGAGGCCAGCGCCTCCTGCGACGAGTCGATGACGAGGTCGTCGACGCCCTTGTCCCAGTGCTCACCGAACTGGGTGCAGCCCATGCCGATGATCGCAACGCGGTCGCGGATTCCCTTGCTGGCCATCAGGCGTTCCTCTCCGTCGTGTTGCCGGCCACGGGCCGAGCCTTCCAGAAGTAATTGTGAATGCTGTCGGCCGTGTACACGAGCCGGAACGTCATCTCGACGCGATCGCCGATCTTCACGGTGGCGGGGTCGACGTCGGTCATGCCGCACTGGAAGCGGCCGCCGCCGTCGAAGTCGATCACCGCCGCCACCACCGGCGGGCTGAGCGAGAACGCCAGCCGGTCGACGGTGAAGGTGGCGATGGTGCCCTGCAGGTCGGCGAGACGCTCCTCTTGCATCTGGTCGACGGCGTTGCACTTCACGCACACACGCGCCGGGGGCAGGTGGCGGGTGCCGCACGCCTCGCACCGGCTGCCGGCGAAACCGAACTTCCAGTCTTCTCGCCGGTACGACACCGGTGCTGCCGGGCGCTCCGGATCGGGCCGGCGGGGCGGCTCACGGTGCAGCTGCCCGCGCCACGTGAGGAACGTCGGGTACGGAACATCGATCGTCGGGCCGTCGAGCTGCTGGCGCACGGTCTTCGCGGCGCGGTACGACGCCAACGCGTCGGTGGTGCGGATCACGCTGGCGTCGGCGCCGTCGGCCAGCGCCACCAGCAGGATCAACTTGTTGGGCTCAGCCCGGTCGAGCAGATCGGTGAGGACGATGCCGCCATGGGCGGCACCGGTGTTGCCGATGACACCGGACAGGTCGTCGACGATGGCCTCGGGCCGGACACCGATGCTGCCCGCGACTACGCGGGCGGCACGCGGGTGGACGCCAGCGACGATGAGGTGGTCGATGGCGTCGGCGGTGATGCCGGCCTGCTTGAGGGCGTCGGTGACCGCTTCCTCGGCCAGCGGCACGTAGGCCCGCTCCCCGAAGCGCTCCTCCCACTGCTTGGACGTCTCGCCCGGGATGCGCCACCGGTCGAGGAACTCGCTCGTGGTGGATGCGGCCGATACCTGCTCGGTGATCGAGCCGTCATTGGCGTAGCAGAAGGCCACGGCGCCGTCGCCGCCCTGCGCCTCGTCGGCGCTGCCGGGAAGGCCGGTGCGGATGTCGGACAGGATCACCAGCGCACCTTGCGGCGCGCCCGCCCGCACCGCGCCGATCGCCGAGCGCACCGACCCGACCATGTCGTAGGCGGCGATCGACCGGTCGAGGCCGAGGGCGGCGTGAATCGCGGTGGCGTTCGTCTTGTCCAGATAGGCCGGGTTGCTGGTGGCGAACAGGACCATGCTCGGCTGCCACCCGGCGGGCGCACTGGCCAGCGCGATGCGCGCCGCCTCGACGCCCATGGTCGTGGTGTCCTCGTCGTAGGAGGCGACCGCCCGGGTGCCCTTGCCCGCGGGCGCCCCCAGTGCCTTGCCGATGTTGGTGCGGTCCAGCCTGCATGCAGGTAGGTAGCTGCCGTAGGAGACGATGCCCATGGGCCGCACGTTAGTTGCGGTTAATGCGGTGCCGCCTACCGGGTCGGGGTTAGTTTTCGGCCATGGACAAGGCCGCCTACCTCGACGCCGTCGCGGCTGACGGCGCCGCCCTGGCCGCCGCCGCCCGGCTCGGCCTCACCGCGCAGGTGCCGTCCTGCCCCGAGTGGAAGGTGGCCGACCTCGTCTCCCACACCGGCATGGTCCACGCGTGGGTCACCGAGATGGTGCGCAACGGGGCCGAGGAGCGCCTGTCGTGGCGGGAGCTGCCCAAGCCGCCCGGGCCCGACGACCTCGTCGACTGGTTCGAGATCGGCGTCGGCGTGCTGGTGTCGGTCCTGCGCGAGGCCGACCCGGCCAAGACCGTGTGGAACTGGTCGCCCCAGCCCAACACGGCGGAGTTCTGGCCCCGGCGCATGGCCAACGAGACGAGCGTCCACCGCTGGGACGGCCAGCTGGCCCACGGCGTCCAGCAGCCGATCGACACCGAGCTCGCAGTCGACGGCATCGACGAGATCATCCGCGTCTTCATCGCCACCGACGCGGTCGACCACCCCGACGCGAGCCTCGGCGGCACGCTGCACCTGCACACCACGGACGCACCCGGCGAGTGGCTGGTGCAGATCGCCGACGGCAAGGTCGACGTGACGCGCGAACACGGCAAGGGCGACGCCGCCCTGCGCGGCCCCGCCTCCGACCTTCTCCTCTTCCTCTGGGGCCGCCAGCCTGCTGCCCCGCTCGAGGTCTTCGGCGATCAGGCCATCGTCGACAACTGGGCCAAGATCATCGACCTCTAACGCTCGGCGACCTCTTGGTAGGCCTCGATGAGGAGGTCGCCGATGCCGTCGTGGAGATCGTTGGGCTCGGTGATGTTGGCGACGTGGAAGTACCTGCCGTTGTAGGGCATGACCTTGCGCACGATCGTGCGGTGGCGGGCGGTGCGGGTGAGGGAGAACGAGATCGCCACCCAGTTCTGCATGGGGCGCAGCTCGGCGAACTTGCGCGGGTTCTTGAGGAAGATGCCGACGGACACCGGCTCGACGTGCACGGGACCGAGGCCGTCGAGGTAGCCCATCACCGCCTCGAAGATCGGGCGCTCGCGTTCGGGCCCGGTCGAGAAGTACTCGTCCAGCGTCATCGCCGGCGCGCACTCGTGCGACTGCTTGTTGCGGCCGAACTGGCGGCCGCACTGCGGGCACGTCCACGCCGGCACCGCTACTCCTCGGGGTCGTGACCCTCGAGCGGGATGATCAGCTGCTCGCCGTCGTTCTTCACGCTGTTCACCTCGTTGGAGACGGGATACACCTCCAGCTTCACCGGCACGTCGCCCTCGAGCAGGCGCTGCACGAGGTCGAGGTCGTCGACGCTCGGGTCGAGCCACACGTCCCACACCTCACTGGGCAGGATCACCGGCATGCGGTCGTGGGTGCGGGCGACCACCTGGTTGGCATCGGTGGTGATGATCGTGCAGGTGCGCAGCGGCTCCGCGTCCGGGTCGTCGGGGTCGTGCCACACCTCCCACAGCCCGGCCATGGCGAGCGGCTTGCCGTCCTTGTCGTGGATGTAGAACGGCTGCTTCGGCCGCTTGCCCTCGCGCTCCTGCCACTCGTAGAAGCCGTCGGCCGGGATGATGCAGCGCCGGCGGGACAGGGTGCGCCGGTGCTTCTGGGCCAGCGTCTCGACGCGCGCGTTGATCATGCGGCTGCCGATCTTGGGGTCCTTGGCCCAGAACGGCACCAGGCCCCAGCGGAACGTCCCCAAGCGGCGGGTGCCGTCCTTCGACGTCGCCACCGCGTACACGGGATCGGTGGGCGCCACGTTGTACCGGGCGCCCTGGTCGTCGGTCTTGATCTCCTCGACCTTGAACTCGGCCGCCAACTCCGACGCCGGCTTGGCCGACACGTACCTCCCGCACATAGCGCGACGACGCTAATACCCTCCGACGGTGATCCTGATCGCCCGGGTCGTGCTGGCCGTCGTCTTCGCGGTGGCGGCCGTCGGCAAGCTGGCCGACCGGCCCGGCACACGCGGCGCCCTCGTCGACTTCGGCGTGCCGGAGTCCCTGGCCGACCCCGGCGCGCTCGTGCTGCCGTTCGCGGAGCTGACCGTGAGTGCGTTCTGCCTGGTCGGGCCGGTGGCGGTGTGGGGGGCGATGGGCGCCCTGGTCCTCCTCGCCTTCTTCTCCACGGGAATCGCCGTCAGCCTCGCCAGCGGGCGCCGGCCCGACTGCCACTGCTTCGGCCAGTTGCACTCCGCACCGGCGGGCCCCGGCACCCTCGCCCGCAACGCCGTGTTCATCGTGCTGGCGGGGCTGGTGTTGTGGCGGGGCTGAGCGCGCTGCCCTCGGGCCGGCAGTTCGAGCTGGCCCACGGGGACCAGCGGGCGACGGTGGTGGAAGTGGGCGGCGGCCTGCGCACCTTCACCGTTGGCGGCCGCCCGATCGTCGCCGGCTTCGGTGAGCGGGAGATGTGCAGCGCCGGGCGGGGGCAGGTGCTGATGCCGTGGCCCAACCGGATCACGGGTGGGCGATACACCTTCGACGGCCACGACTACCAACTCGCCATCACTGAGGCGTCGCGCTCGACCGCCATCCACGGCCTGGTCCGGTGGTCGGCCTGGAACGCGGTGGAAACCGCGAGCAACCGGGTGCTGCTCTCCCACCGCCTCCACCCGCAGCCGGGATATCCCTTCAGCCTCGATCTGTCAGTGGAGTACGAGCTCTCAGTCGATGGCCTCACGGTGACATCGCACGCCGTGAACGTTGGGCCCGACGCGTGCCCCTTCGGCGCCGGGTTCCATCCGTACCTCGCCCCCGACGGCGCGTCGGTGGACGCCACGGTGTTGTCGCTGCCCGCGCGCCAGCCGTCCGACTTCCTCGAGCCCCGCGTCGTCGGCGACGTCGAGCTCGACACGTGCTTCACCGACCTGCAGCGTGACGACGACGGCATGGCACGGGCGCGCTTTGGCGCGACCACGGTCTGGGTCGACCGTGCCTTTCCGTATCTCATGGCGTTCAGCGCCGACACCCTCGGCCCCGAGGAGCGACGGCGCAGCCTGGCGATCGAGCCCATGACGTGCGCGCCCGACGCGTTCAACACCGGCAAAGGTCTGCTCGTCCTGCGCCCCGGCGCGTCATGGTCGGGCGTGTGGGGAATCGCCCCGTAGCTCGCCTACTGTCGGAGCGTGCTGCACCACGTGACCCTGTGGGTCCCCGACCTCGCCCGCGCCCACGAGTCGTGGAGCTGGCTGTTGGGCGAGCTCGGGTACGCGCCGGACGCGTCGGTCGACAACGTGTCGTTGTTCCGACACGACGGTGGGTTCGCCATCGCCCTCGAGCAATCGCCCGACATGGTGCCCGGCATGCTGTACAGCCGCCTGCGACCGGGCCTCAACCACATGGCCTTCACGGTGGACTCGCCCGACGCGCTCGCCGCCATCGCCGACCGGGCGCCGCAGTTCGGGTGGTCGACCATGCCGAGCGATCGCCACCCCATCGCCGGCGGTGCCAACGTCGCCTACCTCGAGGACCGCGACGGTTTCGAGGTCGAGCTCGTCGCCCCCTCGCCTGACTAGCTGGCGCTCACGGCAGTTGTGACTGGAGGCCGTAAACGAGACAGCTGCACTTGTCGTCATAGATGAGGTCGCGGTACGCGGCGGCGCCGTCGGGGTGGGCGCTGGCGTCGATGGCGAAGGTCATCGACGGGGCGAAGGCGGCGGCCAATCGCTTGGCGCCGGTGGCGATGGCACCGGGGCCGACGTCGCCGGCCGCGTCGTAGACGGCCTTCAGCCAGTAGAGGAGGTCGCACGTCGTGTACACGCGGTCGATGCCGGCCGCCGCGTAGTCGGGGTTGGTCGGCTTGGTGGCCTGCTGGCAGCGCTGCACTCCCGGCGTGACCGGCAGCGGCGTGAGCAGGTCGTCGGACGGCTCCCAGCCGACGCCGAACGCGCCGTGCATCTGGTCGGGCGGCATCCCGTTGGGGAAGTCGAATGACGTCAGCGCGTACTTGGGCGCGTAGCCCTGGGCCTGGGCGGCGGTGGCGAACAGGTACGACAGGTCGCCGCCCTCGAAGAGCACGTCGGTGACACCCGCCTGGCGGAAGCGCACGACGACCGCCGCCATCTGCCCGCCGGTCGTGCCGATGTCCTGGAAGCTCTCGGGCGTGTGCACGGCGTCGGACGATGCGAGCTTGAGGCCGCGCGCCGCCAGCGCCGGCCGCACCGACTGCGTCTCGATCTCGGCCTGGTCGCTGCGGTCGTAGCGGACGAGCCCGATCTTGGTCGCCGGCGTCCACCGTCCCGTGGCCACCATCCGACCGACGAGCGCCGCGTACAGCCGCGTCGGGGCCGGGTTGACGGGTACGAACCGCAAGCCGGCCGCCGCCCGGAACCAACTGGGGGATCGGAAGTAGCTCTCGTACAGCACGAGCGGGATGCCCGCGTTGG